>NZ_CP041253.1:1267500-1567500 GCF_006575665.1 Echinicola soli | reverse complement strand
TGTAAAACCTCAAACGAGCAGCCCTGCCCACTTATTTATATGTTCAACCGTAAATAAAATCTACCTAATTGCATTAAGGGGAAGAATGGGCAGTGGCTGCTTTTAAATCTACAGAAATCCGTTGGGCAAATCATTTGCTTACCGCAACACAGTACCACAAAGTCCCTTACCGCTACTTTCTTCATATGTAAACCATACATCATCACACTGGCGGGAAATGTTTCCAGACGGGAAACCGGGACTTTCCCTGTTTACCAATGGCCGTAGCTTGATTCAATATAACGACCGACAATTGCTGCAAACCGAACATACCATGAAAAACAACAACATTTTCCATTCCATCACCATGATCATAAGTTTGACCGTCCTCCTGTCCTCATGTGAGGAATTCCTGGAGGCCAAGCCCGAAAAGTCCATTGTAACCCCGACAACCCTGGAAGATTTCAGGGCAGTGCTGGACAATGTTGTCACCGCCCTCAACTTTACGCCCGCACTCGGGGTGATTTCCGGGGACGACACCTTTCTGGACGATGAGGGCTTCACCGGCCTTTCCCTTTGGCAAAAAAACTGCTACCTCTGGCAAAGGCCGGTATTTGACCAGACAATGGTCTTATCTGACTGGTCCAGTTGTTACGAGGGCATACTATATGCGAATGTTGTCCTTGAAGGGATAGCAAAAACAGGTGGGGGCTTACCGGAATATTCCACGCTCAGGGGCGAAGCCCTTTTCCACAGGGCCTTTGCCTATTTCCAGCTCCTACAGTTCTTCGCTCCGGCCTATGATCCAGCTGGGGACAATCTCGGGCCTGCCGTGCCCTTGCGCCTTTCCCCCGCGGTACATCAGGACCTGGAACGGGCCAGTGTGTCCGATTGCTACGCGCAGATGGTCACGGACCTTGGGGATGCCGCTGCCTTATTGGAAGACAGGTCCTCTCCTGCCAGCAGGCCATCACGTCAGGCGGCCCTTGCCTTGCTTTCACGGATACACCTGGTAATGGGCAATTACGATAAGGCCAGGGAAGAGGCAAGAAATGCCCTTAATATTTACGATCGGCTGTTGGATTACAGTTCCCTGGACCTGGATGGCGGGAACCCGTTCTCCGAGTTCAACGACGAGGTCATCTTTTATGCCAGAATGTTGGATTACGGATACTTCGACAGCCAGGTGCACAGGGTGGACACCTTGCTCTACAATGCCTATGACGAGGATGACCTCAGGAAACGCGCATTCTTTTCTGTCCGCGAATTGGGAAACATCAACTTCACGGGCAGTTACACGGGCAGCAACGATTATTTCAGCGGCCTTGCCGTCCCCGAGCTGTTGCTCACCATTGCCGAGACCAGCGTAAGGATGGGTGACCCCGCAGGGGCAGAAAGGGCATTGGGGACCCTTTTAAAATCAAGGTACAGGCCGGGGGCTATTGTTCCCAGTGGCCTTGAAGGACTAGGTACCCGGGAAATGCTACAGAAGGTCCTTTCCGAAAGAAGAAAGGAAATGGTCCTTAGGGGCATGAGGTGGTCCGATCTGAAAAGGTTGAACAAGGATCCTGCCACTGCAAAGGTCCTTGAAAAAAAGATTGAAGGGAAAATATACCGTCTGGAGCCGGACGATGAAAAATATGTCCTGCCGATTCCCCCAAGGGAAACGGAACTGGACGGGATCTAAAAAAAGGACAGCCAACCGTTGGCTGTCCCTTTCCCACAGCGTTTAAGGGTTCAGGTCAATCCTTCCCTCTTGAAATGGATCATCCAGATCCTCCGAGGCATACGTACAGACCTCTTGGGGTTCCTGGTCACAGGAATATTCGACTCCTGACAGGTCGGTCCATTCTTCGGTATCCTCATCGTAATGATAAGGTCCCTGTACTACCGGCTGCGTAAAGGCGAACGCAGCTATCATGGCGAGGAGAAAAACCCCGCCTTTTACTAAATTTAACATACTATTTTTCATAGTTTTATGGTTTAAGTATTACAAATGGATCCGGGCGCTTCGATCGTTCTGTTACGCTTGACAATCTTTTGAGAGGAGCGTCCGGTTTTCTCCCCTACCGGTGCCAGGCAGGAACCTTGTACCTTCACTGGCCGTACATATCTTGTTTACTATAGAAAACGTCTTCCGAAAACATTGCCCATTTGGCAGCTCCCAGTGACGGTGGCATTCTTTCAAACCACATCAATTACTTCAATCCTTCAATGGACTGCCTCGCGGCAGGTGTTCTGCACTTTGCCAACCAAAAGCCAATCAAAGACACGATGGCCAGGTTGACCACCAAGTGCAGTTCCCAGCCCATACCGGAGAACACCCCGCCACAACTACAGGGAACACGGTCGAACACCTGCATGATGACAAGTCCCAAATACAGGGAAAAGCCCACCATCATCAAAAGGGAAAACCACATGCCCTTTGCCCGCCACCGGTTGGAAAGCAATATGCCCCCCACCGCTATTTCCAGCAGTGGAAGCCCCCACAGTAGCCCCTCGGCCATCCAGACCGGAAAGACCTGGTTATACAGTGCTGCCCTGGTACCCTCCCAATCGTAAACCTTGCTTGTGGCCGTATAAACAAACAACAGGCTCACCAATATCGGGATACTCTCCTTTGTGATCGTTTTATAGCTGTTCATGTTCCCTTGCTTAAAGCTCCAGGGACGGCCCCGATCAAAGGTCCTTTCCATAAGATCGGCCGTCCAATCTCTTTCGGTTTGGTCGTCCAAAATGTTTTCCTTTCATGAAATTAACCTTTATGCCCAAAGCACGGAAATTATACCAAACTGATTAACAACCACTTACCACATAAACCAAATTTCAACCCTCTACGGTAAACCATCTGTTTTTATCCTTTGTTGCCTTGAAGGTTGTTGCCACAGCTGTTATCTTAACTACCCGATACTGCTTTTTTGCCCAAGGCATGTTTTACATTCTTTTAACTAACTGTTTGACGATATGGGTAGAATATTGACTACGGAAATGCTGAGAGAGTCCTTTGGCCACTTGGCAAGGATTAACCCAAAGGTATACCGCGATATGCAGCCCTATTTTAGGATCCAGACCTATCAAAAGGGGGAAATCATCCGGGAAAGGGATGTTGAGGAATCCTATGTGCACTATGTACACACCGGTACGATGGCCCAACTATATCCTGCCAAACGGGGAAGGGACTACAGGGTAAGGATCTTTACAGAAGGCTCGGTGGCCGCGGACCTGTATGCCTATTTCGAAAAAGGGCCATCCCCCTTTTACCTGAGGGCCATCAGCTATGTTTCCTGCTTTTCGCTCAAAAATGATGCGGAAGCTGCCCTGCTCCATGAAATGCCCGAGATCAGCCGTTTGAGTACCTTCGTGAACAGGCAGCTCTTGGAGGAGACGCACAAATACCTGAGGTGCTTCCAGCTCCCCCTGCGGCAGGGATTCGCCTTTTTCTGGGAAAATTACAGGGAAGAGCGCAAATTCCTTTCCCGGAAGGACCTGGCATTTCTCTTCAACACCAGTTCGGCCAGCATCAAAAAGCTAATGGACAACCTGCCCTAGCTACGGTCGTCCCGGTCCATAAAAAAGATCCCGTATTCTGCCAGTTCCCTTTTGGCCTTTGCCAACTCCTCTGCCAGTACCGTTGCTGCCGTTTGTATGGTGGTTTTCTGCAAAATGAATACGGCCTGCATCCTTTCCACTCCACCTGCCCTATGGGCAAGCGGGTGCATGTCCAAAAGTCTACGGAGAAGGTAGGCAAGTTCAAACCCCAGCTGCTCTTCATGGTGGGCCAAAACCACGGTGGCCTTCTTGTTCCAGGATCCCACCAGCTTGGCGATGGGAGTTGTCCTGAAAATGGTATCTGCCGTGGTATCGGGCATTTCCCTGGATGCCCGAACGATTTTCCCAAAGGCCATAAGGGGATACAGCTTGGCACCTTTCCGTACCTTGAACCGCAGCAACTCCTCTTTCTCAAGGATTCCGTCGCCACTACCGGCAATTACGTATTCAAACACTCCGGCATTGTAGCCCCTAAAGGAAAAATCAAGCCCCCTGTAACGTTGGCGGACGAAGCGTTGTATTTCCCCCTTACCCATATGCATATTCCTCTTTATCAAGTACAAGCCCCGTTCCCTGAACGTTTCCAACAGACAGCCTATACTGGTCTTTCCACATCGCGGGAATTTCTCCATTTGCTTGACGGTAATAAAGGACAATACCTTGACCAGGTCCGCAAGTGGGAAGTCCTCTTTCCATTTCCTTTTGGGAAGGCCCAGATAAAAACAATAATGGGACTCGAGCAGTGCGGTGAACAGGTCGCACAGACGGCTATGGAACATCCCAGGTATATGGTCATCCATAAACCTCCTGTAGGAAAGGTCCCAATAGGCGGAAAGGCCACTGGGAATGGTTTTCCTGTTGTTCAGGTTGATTTCAGCTCCGGGCCATACTCCCGCGCCCTGGTCAAAGAGGTTGGAAAGCACTCGGTAGGGCCCAGCCGGGCCGTGGGCAATGAATCCAGTTCAAGATGGAACCGCTCACTCCCCAACCAGGGCCTGGTACAGTAGTGGAACGGGTCATCCAATCTTGTCCCGTAAATAAACCTGTCATTACGGTACCCCGTGAAATAAAAGGTCTTGTTTTCCAGGTGGGCGTTGAAATGTTCGATCAATGAACGGGGGTTGCCGGGAAATCCCCTTACCTTATGTTCCTGCATATCTTTTGGCGTTGTTTTATTCCAATATACCATGGAGAGTGTACCCTGAAAAGCTGAGGTAACATTGCATTTCCTGATTTACCAAATAGGCTTGGATCAGGCCTTATCGGGTAAGTCAAATGGAATAACGGCCCGGCAATTTGTGTCACTTCGCCCACATGATTAGGTTAGCGACAAGTCTTGCCCGGGCATTCATTTTTGGACAAAAACATACTCCTTTCGAACCGGCCCTGACAGCTAGGCTATCTTTTTAACAAAACGGAGAATATAACATGAAGGAAGCTGCACACAGGGATTTGAAAGGCTCCCATGAAGCCCAGACCACAAACCCATTTACAAAAATAACACGAATTGCTGTCAGGAAATGGACCGAAGAAAGAGGCTTGTTCCTTTCCGACCGTGAGCGAAATCGTGCCTATGATCAAAACCAGGAAGATTTTGCTGCATATGCCTATCCACATGCCAACAAGGAAGAACTTTTCCATATCTCCAAGCTCTTCCTGGTATTGTTCTGTTTGGACGACCGTGCCGATGGGCTTGGGGCTGGGGAAAGGACGGAATTCTGGAATAACCATCTTGCCGACTTCAAAAAGATCCGTTCAGGTAAATTATCACCGGACAATGCAGTTGGCAGGGTTTTCAAGGACCTTCATTGGTATTGGTTCCGCGACAGGGCGAGGAGGTTTAACAGGGGGCTTAAACTGGTACGGCAGGTGGAGAAATTTATAACCTCCGGACTCTGGGAGGCTGCCAACCTGGAAAGGAACAATCCTCCTTCTCTTTTGGCCTATCGCAAACGGTTAAAGCACTGTTCGGGTTCGGGGATTGCCCTGGAACTGCTTACCTATATCAGTTCACTTGGATTTACAATGGAAACGTATGAAAGCCCAGCCTTTCTGGACCTAAAGAGAACTGCGGTCAGGCTGATCTGCCTGTCAAATGACCTGGATTCCCACTACAAAGAGGCACTGTCCGGGGACTTTCATAATCTTGTCCTGCTCAAAAAGCATTACTACCACATCGGCCTGGAGGAGTGTATCGATCGGGTAAGGAAAGAATATGGTTTTGTCAGGGAGGTATACCGGCGACAGGTATATCACTTTCTGTCTACCGGACCCGGCAGTTTCCAGGAAAAGCAGCAACTGGTTGGCCACCTCCATGAAATGCTGAATGGACTGGAAACATGGGCAAGAAAGGTCACCTCAAGGTATAGGGAATAGTTCCTTACCCCACTATTGGAATACATCCCACCCATAGTAAGACCATTCACATGAAATCGACAATTGTTGTCCTGTCCCATATTTCCGGGCCATGCCCCAAAAACCGATTATTGGTAATATTTCTCCACCGTCATCCACCAATCCGGGGAAGCGATCAGGTCACGGAACCTATCATTGATGGCATTGGTGTCCGGAGATTCAAAGGTATAGACCTGGTCGTCCCCCATTCCCAACCATCCCCTGTTGAGTTGGAAATCCTCATGGCCGGGATCGTTGATGCTATCAAAAAACAGCCTGTACCCATGGGTGCCACCGACATCTTCGGGAGGACATTTCCCTTCAGGCACAGGGGCATGCCTCAAAAAACCTTCCGGTCATTTTTGGTCAACTTCTTGAACTTTACAGTGTGCAGCCAAAGGTCCCCGAAATCATAAAGATAGAAAAATGATTTGGCTAGTCTGTCCACCAAAAAATCGGGCAACAGGTGTACTTCATTAAGCGGGGTCTCATTGAAATGGCCATATTCCAGGTCATATTCAGGAACCAGTGAGGCATTTATCCCCGGACGTTCTTCCCGGTCCATAAATTGGGCAAGGTGTATGTTCTCCCAGTCCATAGCAATCTGCACAATATAGTGCAATTGCATCATGTTGATATTTGCCGGCACCAACAAGGTCCTTTCCACTGAACAGGGCATTTCCAGAAGTTGTACATGTAGTTTTTAGTGGATCGGTATAAATCCAGCTGTGGCGGTATTGTTTGGGATTTCTTGGTGGTTGGTCATTCAGGAGCTACGCTTGTAGCTTTGAAACCTGTTCCTTTTGGCACTCCGTCCGGAACGGGTATTGACAGGATGTAAATTAACCGCTTTCGGGGGTGGGATTTCAACTTTTTCAAGGAGGGGATTTTCCAGAGAAACAGGCCGCATTCCTTCCTGACAAAAAAGGGTTATTGATTTATAAGAACACCTGTGCCAAGGGGCCTCCACTCTTTATATTTATCTGACAACCATGCCGTCCCTGCTGCTACCTTATCCATTGCAGGTCATGGTACTTTTCTTCCATCCTGTCCCAAAACCCATTGCTCCAGTCCATGATCACCGCAGGTTGCCACCCTTTTGGAAAATCCCGCAGGACGGCATCCACCATTTTCCCTCCGTTTCCCTTGACAGGTGAATTGATATCGTTAAAATCAACAGTCCTGTAATCGGTATCGTAGAAAAGCTCTATACCGATTGCCGAAGGATGGTTCATTTGGGTAACGGGTACCTTTGGACGTTTTGGATAATTTTCACTGGATGCGGCCAATGTTTCGTCACAGATCCTGATAAAGTTTATAAATTCTAGTTGGGCAAGGTTAACGACCATCCTTACTACCTGCGGGTGGAGTTCCTTTACCCTGCTTACTGTCCAGACCTGGGTACCGGTTTCGTTGAAGGGTGAAAATATCTTTTGGAACGCCTTACGTTCTATCCAATTATTGCCAGAAAGCTGTTCCATGTTATGTGATCCTTTATTATAAAACAAGTTGGTTTGCCCATTTAAATATAGGCAGGAGAAACCAAATATGGTATCCATCATTTGGAAAGGTATCCTTCACCGGGCATCCTTCCCTCTTGGATGCCATTTTATCACGGCGAAAGGTACCAGGCAAGGGTGCTGACATAAGGAAGCATTTACCTGCCCTTGTCCGGTTCCATGAGCTGGATACCTTTGCATTCCGGCGGGAGGATAGCGGGAACCGGCTTTCCGTTTTTCAAGTATTAACGTCCAATGCCGGAAGCAATCCTTTACTTTTCCATGTTTTCAAAAGTAGTGGTTTGATTTCACACCGGATAAAACCCTACATGCGACTCCGGAGCGTTCATCCCCTTGCCACTCCGGCAGCAAGGGGCAAGATCGGATTGGCGTCAGACAATCCTACATCTTGCTGGCCGCCGGATCGCGGCCCCGGATTAGGGCAAAGTGCCCCCCGTTTTACTTGGTTGGGTTTGCTTGTTATGAAAGGATGGGGTTAATTTTCAAGGTTCCACACCCACTGGTCCGCGGCCATCACCCAGTCGCGCAATGGGCTTCCAGACTCACTCTTCCAGTCCAGCCCCTGGTAGTAAAAGTAGAATACTTCCGCTTCGGATTCGGGGATGTTCATGTACCGGAAATAGGCCTTCACCTCTTCAATGGATGGAGGAATATTACCGGTAAAATTCGGATGTTCTTGTTGGTCTTTCATGATCAATTTACATTGGTTCTGTAGCCCAAATGTGGATCATGAAAGGCTGGAATGGTCACACTGAAAACCGAAGTGGGATAAGAAACGGAGCGTGGGATAACCGTATTCTGCGGTAACTTATAATAAATACCTGTAAAAGTTTTATGGATACCCTTTAATTTTCAAAAACCTTTCTTTAAAGAATAAGACCGGTTTTTAGAAACCGGTCTTATTCTTTATTCAACGATAAAAATCTGATTTATCTTTCAATTTTTATCTTCTTCCTAATCACCCCCTTATCATGCTTTATATGCATAAAATAATAACCTTCTGTTAAGGCAGAAACATCTAATTTGAATTTGGTATCTGACATTTCTGTTGACAGCATTAAATTACCAAGCTCATCAAAAATATTTACTTCAAATGGACTCTGCTTTATCAAGTCAGGGCTGGACGTGGATTTTTCTGGTCCATCCTGGATCTCAATGTTAATTTCATTTGATGCGGGATTGGGATACACTGTATAATCAAATGCCAAAAAGTTGTTAGCCTGTATGTAGGTTGGGTTGCTCCAACCTCCCCAACCGCATCCATTTTTAACCCTTACTCTTACTGAATACGACCCACTATTGTGAAAACTTATTTGGACACCTGTATTATTGGGGTATGCGCAGGGGAAGCCGGATTCCTCCATTATAGTTACCGTTGTTGGGTATACATCCCATTCTGCATCCAATATTTCATCACAACGATCTGGGTATGTGGCTACAAATGGCACTGGAAGATTTAAGCCAGTGGAAGAAGTTGCTGACCAAATTGAGGATACTCCTGGTTTTCCCACTTTAATGGTTTTGTTAACTTCAGTTTGGACACTCCCTCCTGTACTGGTTATTGTGAAAGTCAGGACGGCATCTCCTGAAGCTGATGGACTGCTAGGGCTTAAATTGGCGATGGGCCCGGTACCCGAACTATTTGTCACCAATCCAGCTGGAGAAACTGTCCAATTGATTGAAAACTCCAACGGTGAATTTTTGAGTTCATAATTCGTTGATGAACAAAGGTAGTCCAATCCTTCAATATAACCTTTGGTTTCTGCACCCGGTTGGTTTGTAATTGTATTCAGAGCTACCAGCCCCTCATTATTAGGATCTAAATATTGAGAAAAAATATCCCAAGATCTATTTAACCGACCATAAAGAACTTTTGGATTATTGCTATAATTGCAATCATAGTTGTCCCCCGGATCCCTTCCATGATTTGCACCAATCACTCTCTTATTATCATCCAGCAATGGACTGCCTGAACTTACCGGTTGAAGTAACCCGTTAGTCAGATTAAATTCCCAATAATAATAATTCCCAGGACCACTTGTATCATTTCTAAGGGAAGGGACATCCCCAGCAAGAAATTTCTGAACATCGGATACTGGATGGTGTATCCCTACTACACTTCCTATCGGATTGCTGTTTATGCTCCATCCTAAATATGAAACAGGATTATTATTAAACACAGGGCTATTATGAGGATTAACATCTAACTTTAAAAGTCTTAAATCCGTCGTTCCATCACTCGGTCCCAAGGGGCTTGCTCCCTGAACTATAATATTTGTAGGGCCATTACTAGTTGGATTACATTGTGGACTTCGGTAGTGAAACATAAATTGCATGGAATCCAAATAAATTGTAGGAGAAACATGAACGGCTGTAAGTACAATCGGTTCATAATCCTGCTTCCCATTATTCAATAGCGCTCCTGTTCCTATGGTAGAATAAGTGCCTCCACTTTTTACCAACATCAACATTACTCCATGAGATTCCTCCTCATATGTAGAAAAGCATTTTATATTTTGGTTGCATGATGCGGAACAACCAAAACAAGCGGACTGAATAGAATTATTGCTAGTATATTTATTAACACCAAAAAAGTCATATATCCCATAGGACGCTTCTGAAATTACTATTCTATTAGTTGAAACTTCATTTTCAGGAGCTTTCAGAAGCAATCTCAGCCTCTCACCAGGTATTAGTCCTGAAATAAATCCTTCTGTTTTGTTTACTGTTTCTTTGGTAAAAGGTCCCTGTAAAAAAGATTCCTCATCATTGATAATATAGAATTCTGAGTTGGGACCTAATAGTATTTGATCAAAATAGAACCCAAGTGTATTCGCCCCCTTTGAATAAATAGAAACTTCTTTATAACAAGTCCCATCTAAGCAGCTTGATTCTACTTTATCAAAATTAAGAAAAAACTCTTCAAATATCCCAAATGTCATTCCCTCACCTGATTTATATTCCAAAATACTCTCCTCTAATTTTTGGAGTTTAGTTTCCTTTTCTTCAATATTAATTGCAATTGGTGAATAACTTTTTGTAGCTATACCTGCAGGAATTCTTGGTATTTCTGACTTGTCTACCTTTTCTGTTTTAATCTGACCTTTAGAATAAAATGGTAATAATAACAGTAAAACTAATAGAGCGAAATAAAATTTCATCATAAACACAAATTAGGTTGAAAATATTTATATTTATAATAAAAACTTAAAAATAGTGAAAAATGCAATTATCAATTAAAAATTTCATTATAACATTGCTAATTTTAGGGGGCTGCCAATCAAATGAAGATAATGCACCTAACAGGGACATTCTTGACATTTCACAGTTAGAATTGTTTACACCGCCCAATGTTTTATCAAAAGAGTTTTTTTATCAAGACTCTTTTGATGATCCATCATGGACCAACCACTATTACTATGATAATAAAGGCAAAATAACGATAAAAGTTGGGTTAAACGCTTCTGCGGATACAACTGGTGCCGTCACCTATTTATATGAAAATGATGTGTTAAAATGGAATTACAATTACAGTTTCTCTCATGACAATTTAGTACTTGAATCATATTCTGAATATCTGTATGACGGTGAAGGGCGTCTATCCAAAGTGCTTGCACATGCTCCAGGAGAAACAGCTGAAATAAGGTATGAAAATATTTACGGTCAAAATGGTAATCTAACGCAGGTATGGTACTCAAGTGATGGAGCCGAAAAAACCACGTATGAATATAATGAAAATGGCCAAAGAATCAAGGAATCTGTTTACGCAGGACAGGAAAGTCCATGGATAGTGTACTTCTATCGTTATAATGATCAGGACTATTTGGAAGCAAAAGAAACTTCATATAGTGTTCCAGCTGAAAATGAAAAAAAGGATGCATTCCAATTTGATTATGACCAATCGGGCAATTTGATTGAAAAACGCGAATACCTCCCTTCATATGATTTCACACTTGCCAGAAGGTATACGTATGAGTATTATTAGGAAGGTACAGATGTTCACTTCCATTAATATAAAAAAGGGCCCTAAAGCCCTCCCATATCAGCAAAGGAATAATATCCTTCCACAGTGATGATGGTATGGTCTATTACCGGTAGATCCAAAAGGTCACCCGCTTTGACCAGTTTTTCTGTAACCTTTACATCCCGGTCACTGGGTTTTAAGGTTCCTCCTGGGTGATTATGGGCTAGTATCAGACTTGTCGCGGAAGCTTTCATTGCAGCTGCAAAGATCAACTTCATATCCACAATGGTACCGGAAGTTCCTCCGGATGAAACATTTATGATCCCCAATACCCGGTTTACCCCGTTCAGCAACATCACCTTAAACTCTTCAATAAACCCCAATTTCGATGCATCCCAGTTGGCCCTAAAGATTCTATTGGCTGCAAGGGAAGAAACAATCTGCGGTTTTTCTGAAACCCTTGAATTGGGATAATAGCTCAGGGTGATTTCAGCTACCTGGCTGAGGACAATGTTTTTGTTGTTGGTATCCATAACATTTCGTTTTAATGGTTAGAAATTAATTATGGAAGCCGCCGCGCTTGAGGGCAACCAAGGCCATGTGGCAACGGAATAAATGAAGGGTTGGCGGGCAGGCAAGTGTTTATGCCGAACGCTCATGGCCGCCCGGCAGACCGAAAGCGAACTTTGTGGAATGATTAATGAATAAACCATATCCCACTTTTGGAAAGGAAGGTAATCCAAAGAGAAAGATATAAAAAAAAGAAGTACTATTATTATGGGTGTTAATTGTGGGTAACTTCTGTGAAGTTATCCACTGTTCACGCCCCACTTTCCTAATATTCAAACGGTCCATGGCCCTCTCCCTCATTAACAGTTTTTAGCCTTTCGTAATTGTCACATAACAACAATACGAAATAGGCGATCCTTCGGACTTCACTTGACATATCCCAGTTGATATTCTTTGCTTTAATTCAAAATAATTTTGGAGGCTTATCACAATCAGATATTGGTCAAAGTCATCCCGCAGCAGGGATAGAAAGCGGCATCCCCGGCCTTGCCGGGATATAGCGGATAGCCCGGCCCGAAGGGGGCTGCCCAAAACACCTTTTCTAATTGCCCAATTATAAAACCTTGATCCCCTAACTTTCCCGGCCATCAATGGAAACCCTAAAATAGCCAATCCTTCTTCTCTACCTTCTGAGCTCAGTGTGACCATATATCTTTATTGAAAGGCATTTTTAACCCCAACCAACCATTTTGCCATGAAAAGATCGGTCAGTCCTAAGAAACTGCAGAAGGCCTTGGAGGAAAACGGCCACAAAGTAGACCTAAAAACCTCCAAAGAAGCCTTAAATTTTATGTATAAAATAGCTAAATTAGCTGTTTACCAAATATTTAACGTAGATGAAGACCGCAGACCTTTACATTAGGGTAAGTACCGACGAACAGGCAGACAAGGGATATTCGCAGAGATACCAGGAGGAGGTCCTGAGAAAGTACTGTGTCTTCCAAAATATACAGGTGGGAAGGGTCATCTACGAGGATTATTCCGCCAGGACTTTTGACAGGCCCGAATGGCAGAAATTGTTGGCCTTGATAAAAAAGAACCGTTCCGATACCAACATGGTACTGTTTACCAAATGGGACAGGTTCAGCCGGAATACCGGTGATGCCTACCTGATGATCTCAACACTCACTAAACTAGGCGTGGACATACAGGCCATTGAACAGCCCCTTGACCTGAGCATACCCGAACAAAAAATGATGCTGGCCTTTTACCTTGCAGCCCCGGAAGTGGAAAATGACCGCAGGGCACTCAATACCTTACAGGGAATGAGACGGGCAAAGAAGGAAGGCAGGTATATGGGCACCGCACCCATCGGTTATATCAATACTCGGGATGAATACGGCAATAAGATCATAGCCCGAAAAGAACCACAGGCATCCTTGGTGAAATGGGCCTTTGAGCAAATAGCGGAAAACCAGCTGGCCGCAGACCAGATCAGAAAGCTCGTCAACAAAAAGGGGCTGCCCATCAGCAGGGGGCAATTCTGGTATCTGGTCAGAAATCCGATTTATTACGGAAAGATCAAGATAAAGGCATTCAAAGAGGAAGAAGAGTACCTTGTGGAGGGAAAGCACGAAGGCATCATTTCGGAATCCCTGTTCCTTGATGTGCAGGACGTACTGTCCGGGCGTAAAAGGATGAAACGCAAACGTGCCGTGAAGGTCATTTCCCATGAAAAGTTCCCATTAAGAGGATTCCTTATATGCCATAAATGTGGCAGGCCACTTACTGGGAGCGCTTCCAAAAGCTCCAAGGGCGGCTACTACCATTATTACCACTGCCTTTCTTCTTGTGGTGTAAGGTTCCGGACAGAACTGGTCAACAAGGCGGTAAGAAAAGAACTCTTTAAATACAAGGTACAGGAAAACATCCTGGATATCTATAAAGACTGCATTCGGGATGTCTATCATGACCTGACCTCAAGTGGCCATAAAACCAAAAAGCAATACCTGGACGAGATCGAAAGACTGGACAAAAAAATATCCAAGGCAAGGAACCTCCTAATTGACGGAAGCATGGAATCCGATGACTTTGCTGTAGTAAAGAGAGAATCCCAGGAAAAGATCAAAAAACTGGAAAATAAGCTGACAACCCTCAATGAACAAAAGTCGAACTATTTACCGAAGCTAAAAGACACTCTACACTCTGTAGATCAGCTAGTTAACTTATACGACACTTTGGAGGTAAAAGAGAAGAGACAGGTGGTGGGTTCGATATTTCCCCAAAAACTGATGTTTGACGGCCAAAAATGTCGAACCCCATATGTTAACCAAATCGCCCTCTATATCTATACTGTAAATCAGAAGGTTACAAAAAATAAAAGCCGCAAAAAAATAAATTTTTCGCG
This sequence comes from Echinicola soli, assembly GCF_006575665.1. Lineage (NCBI taxonomy): Bacteria > Pseudomonadati > Bacteroidota > Cytophagia > Cytophagales > Cyclobacteriaceae > Echinicola > Echinicola soli. The sequence continues at coordinate 1,553,177 of NZ_CP041253.1, read as the reverse complement.
GCTTTTCAATGAAGTAGTCCCGACAGGAATCGAACCTGTATCTAAAGTTTAGGAAACTTCTATTCTATCCATTGAACTACGGGACCTGTTGGTACGTTAATCGAGGATGGCAGAACTTAGTATTTCCTACCGCCCTAAATTGTGCCGCAATTTAAAACATATTTTCTTTATTCCGCAAATATTCTCTACCTAACTTGTTCTTTTAAAGATAAATCCGCTATCTTTGCAGTCCAAATTTACGATGGACGAGATCCATCAATTAACTAAATATCAATAAAATATGGCAGTAAAAATCAGATTAGCTCGTAGAGGTAGAAAGAGAATGGCCATCTACGATGTCGTTGTAGCTGATGCAAGAGCTCCACGTGATGGACGCTTTATCGAAAAAATCGGGTCTTATAACCCGAACACTGACCCCGCTTCTATCAACATCAACAATGATAGAGCATTACAATGGTTGCTTAACGGTGCCCAACCTACGGACACAGTAAAAGCGATGCTTTCTTACCGTGGTGTATTGCTGAAAAAGCACCTTCAGATCGGTGTGCTTAAAGGCGCCATCACCCAAGAAGAGGCTGACAAAAAGTACCAAGCTTGGATCGACCAGAAAGAAACAGCCATCATTGGCAAGAAAGACAAAATCGCCCAAGCGAAAGAAGACGCTCGTAAGAAAGCTCATGAGGCGGAAATCGCCAAAAATGAAGCTCGTCTTGATGCGATCAAGAAAAGAGAAGAAGAGGCTAAAGCCGCTGCTGAGGCAGAAGCCGCTGCAGCTGAAGCTCCTGCTGAAGGCGAGGAAAGTGAAGCTCCTGCCGCCGAAGGCAACGAAGAAGAAGAAAACAAAGGTTAATTACGCACCTTTCCATGAACAAGGACAACTGTTTCCAATTAGGCTACATTGCTAAAGTTCATGGACTCCAAGGAGAAGTAGTGGCTGTCCTGGATGTGGACTATCCAGAAAATTACGAAGATATCGAGCATGTCTTTTTGGAAAAAAACAACCGACTGGCCCCCTACTTTCTAGAGCATTTTGTCTCCCAGCCAAACAACCGCTTTCTGGCAAAGTTTGAGGGATTTGATGACAAGAACGCAGCCGATACCCTGGTGGGAACGGCGCTCTACCTTCCGCTGAAAAACCTCCCTTCACTCGATGATGATCAATATTATTATCATGAGCTGGTTGGTTTTGAAGTAGAAGATACCTCCAAAGGAGTACTGGGTAGTGTAAATGTGATATACGACCTCCAGACCCAATACTTAATCGGGATGGATTATCAAGGAAAAGAAATCCTGGTGCCTATCCAGGATGATATTATCCTTAAAGTGGACAAGGCAGCAAAAAAAGTTTTCTGCCAATTGCCAGATGGCTTACTTGAAATATATCTAGAGGATTAGTCCATGCAGATCGACATTATCACCGTAGTACCCGGTCTTTTGGAAGGGCCTTTTTCACATTCCATCCTTAAGAGGGCGGAAGAAAAGGGACTGGCAAAGGTTAAGGTACACAACCTCAGGGATTACGCTACCAACAAGCAAAAGCAAGTCGACGATTATGCTTTCGGCGGAGGAGCAGGCATGGTCATGATGGTCGAGCCCGTGGCCAGGTGCATAGAAGCCCTGAAAAGCCATCGGGATTACGATGAAATCATCTACATGACCCCTGATGGCGAAACTCTCGATCAGCAAATGGCCAACTCCCTCTCGCTAAAAGGAAACCTGATGATCCTTTGTGGTCATTATAAAGGCGTGGATGAAAGGATCAGACAGAAGTACATCACCCGTGAAATCAGTATCGGGGATTTTGTACTCTCTGGTGGCGAACTGGCTGCGGCCGTGGTCGCAGATGCAGTGATCCGCCTGATTCCGGGGGTGCTCAATGACGAGACCTCTGCCTTGACGGATTCCTTTCAAGACGGACTACTGGCCCCACCGATCTATACGAGACCAGCAGAATACGAAGGCATGAAAGTACCTGATGTCCTGCTCTCCGGTCACAATGAAAAGATCGCCAATTGGAGGTTTGAAGAATCGGTTCGTCGTACCAAAGAAAGAAGGCCGGACCTACTCGAAGGCAAAGATTTCGAAGCGGACGAAAAACGTAAATAGTTGATAATTAATTGAATAAAATAGATAATTGCATACCTTTGCAATTCGAATTTGCGACAAGCACATAAATCATACAGATATGAGCGAACTACTTAAAATTGTAGAAGAGGAATACAACGAGGCCAGGGCCAAGTTCCCTTCTTTCAAGTCAGGAGATACAATTAACGTTCACGTACGAATCAAAGAGGGTAACAAAGAACGTGTGCAGCTGTTCCAAGGTACCGTGATCCAACGTAAAAACGTTAACACCAATGGAGAGACATTCACTGTAAGAAAAATCTCCAGCGGTATCGGTGTAGAGAGAATCTTCCCTCTACTTAGCCCTAGCATCGAGAAAATCGAAGTGCTAAGACAAGGTAGAGTGAGAAGAGCTAGACTTTACTACCTACGTGGCCGTCAAGGTAAAGCTGCAAAAGTAAAAGAAAAAATCACTGTGAAACACTAATTCACAGTACAATGAAATAAAAAAAGGGAGCCAAATTGGCTCCCTTTTTTTTAGGCTTTAAATTAGTTGGTACATTTTTTACTTCTTATATCCATTATCGGTCCTAGCAATATTTCCGGGGGATGAAAGATTGCTAGGCGGCTATGGTAAGCATATTTCTCTTTAATTTAGTAATAGGAATGCCTGCTCCAGCATAAAAAATCAGCGCAAATCTTATTAATCTGCACCATCTGCGTGCTATCGGAACCAACCCTAACCCCCCAACTTTTCCACTTGCCCCCTATTATCTAGCCTTGACTATTACCCAAATCAATCATCTCCAGCACCTGCCAGCGATAATTTTCTTTCTTGAGCAGGGCTACCTGCTGGACTTCCATATTTCCATAAAAGCCCCTTTCCTTTAGCATCGCCCAACATTCATCAAAGAAGTTCTTTTTCAGGTCACTGTATACCAGCGTCACATGGGGGGTGTAGGCCTTATCACTTAGCTCTTCATTCAGTTTGAGCTCCCTCCTGCAATAGTGCCTAAATGCCTCCTGCATCTCCACCAATGCATCACCACCATGCACGCGTGCATACATGATCCGCCTGCCAAATCGCCCAATTCCCTTAAACTCCACAGGGAATGGCCCTCTTTCCTTAAAAAATGCTCTTAACAGGCCAAAAAGCTTGTCTTCCTTATGCTCATTCCACACAAAGGGCATCTTTAGCGTAACATGGGCAGGTGATTTAAGCGCATGCTTGGCATTATACTTTTCCCGCACAGCTTCCTTTATTTCCTGTGCCTGTACTTGAACTTCTCCTGGTGGAACTATCGCTACAAAATATTTCTGCATTGACCTTGGCATGGCCCAAAGATGCATAAATTCCACCGGAAAAAACAAGCCCACATCTAAAAGCCAGTTCTGCACCAAACGAAAAAAGCAATACCGGCCACAATCATCATTTCCTCGTCCTCCAAAACACAATTCTCCCTGATTCTCTTTCTTAGCTCCTCCGTATCTATTAAATTGTTACAAATTCTTTAATCAACCTATGGCACAGAACAATACAGCATTAGTCGGACTGGACCTCACTAAAATGGACCAAGTGATCTTGGACAATATCAAAAAGGTCATCGAACTTTTACACCTCAAAAAACTTTATTTCACGCATGTTGCGGACAATCTCGTCCTTCCGGATGATATCGCAAGCACTTACCCAAACTTGACGACCCCTGTCGACGAGAGTATCGAGCAGGAGATCGAAAACAAAATTAAAACCTTGGGCCTTCCTGCTGATGTGGAAGTAGAAGTGAATGCCGAAGAGGGCGACCCCATGGACAACCTACTGAGGTGGTCTAAGATCAAGCACGTAGACTTCATCGTCATGGGCAGGAAAACAGCTTTAGAGGGCAGCGGAAGGCTACCTAAGCGCATTGCCCAGAAAGCTCCTGCCTCGGTCTTTTTCGTTACCGAAGACATGGGACAAAATCATCTGGAAAAGCTCTTGGTTCCCATTGACTTTTCAGAACATACAGAAGTAGTCCTGGAAAAGGTAGAAAATTTTATCAAAGAAAAAAAGGGTGCTGAAATCCGCTATATGCACCTTTATGATGTCCCCATTGGCTATCATAAAACCGGTAAATCCTATGAGGAATTTGCCGAAATCATGAAGGAAAACGCAAAGAAGGAATTTGATGAGATGGTGAAAAAACACAAAATTGAAAACCATCCATGTGATTTTATTCTTAACAAAGACTCTATAAAAGCAGATGATATCCTCCAGGACGCCCTTGATAGAAACATTGACCTGGTGGTTATCGGCAGTAGAGGAAGAAGCAACTCGGCAGCCCTCTTATTGGGGAGCGTAGCGGAGCGACTGGTAGAGATCAACTACAAAGTCCCCATGCTGGTCATCAAAAGACAGGGAGAGAATATGGGCTTCCTGCAGGCATTGTTGAACATCTGATCTGCTAATCCATAAAGTACATAAAGAAGTCACCTCTATTTATGCCATGGCCCAAGGCCATGGCATAAATGCTTTATTAGAACGGTCTATTTCATCAACTCCAAAATAGCATCAATGTACTCCCGGTTATTGGCCAATCGGGGCACTTTATTTTGTCCACCCAATTTTCCACGCGACTTCATCCACTTTTCGAAAAGCCCTTCTTCCGCAAAGTGAATCCGAGGCTTGTCCAATGCAATATCCCGGTAGCGTTTGGCATCGTAATCTGAATTGACCTCGCGAAGGGTCGCATCCAGTTTTTCCTTAAATATAGCCTCGTCCGTCGGGGCTTGACTGAATTCGATGATCCATTCGTGTGCTCCTTTGCCGTCCGCCCCTTCAAAATACACCGGAGCAGCCGTAAAGTTCACCACAATGGCGCTGGTCGCTTCAGCAGCTACCTCGATGGCCTTTTCGGCATTTTCCACGATCACTTCTTCCCCAAAAGCATTGATAAAATGCTTCGTCCTTCCCGATATCCGAATGCGGTACGGCCGGATAGAAGTAAATTTCACGGTATCGCCGATCTTATACCGCCAGAGCCCACCATTCGTACTGATGACCAAAGCGTAATTTTTACCCAACTCCACCTCCTCAAGTGGCAACACCTTGGGATCATCGCTGTCCCACTCTTCCATGGGAATAAACTCGTAATAAATCCCATAATCCAGCATCAACAATAACTCGTCTGAATTCTTCTGATCCTGTATGCCAAAAAAACCTTCGGACGCATTATAGGTCTCCATATAATGCATGGAAGGGGAAGGCACCAATTCCTCAAAAAGCCTTCGATAAGGGCCAAAAGCCACCGCACCGTGAAAAAACACTTCTAAGTTTGGCCATACTTCAAGGATATTACTCGAATGGGTCAATTCCATAATCCGCTGTAGCAGCACAATGGTCCAAGTGGGGACTCCTGAAATACTGAGCACATTTTCCTCCATGGTCTCCCTGGCCATTTTCTCGATCTTTTCCTCCCATTCACTCATCAACGCCGTTTCGAGACTTGGAGTCCTGGCCAACTGTGCCCACACGGGCAAATTACGCATGATCACTGCGGAGATGTCACCGTATTGGCTGTTTTTATTGATATCGAACGTATTGACCTCACTGCTCCCACCGATCGCCAGACTCTTTCCAGTGAAGAGCTTACTGTTCGGATAGTTGTTGACATACAGGGAAAGCATATCCTTGCCGCCCTTAAAGTGACAATCCTCCAATGATTCTTGTGAGACCGGAATAAATTTGCTCCGGCTGCCAGTCGTTCCTGAGGATTTTGAAAACCAACTGATCTCGGATGGCCAAATCACGTTTTGCTCACCCTTCATCGTCTGCTCGATATAGGGCTGCATCTGCTCATAACTGTGAATGGGCACTTGGCGGTCAAAGTCCTTTGGGCTTTTGATATCCGAAAACCCATATTTCTTCCCAAACTGGGTTTTCTTTGCTGACTTTATCAGGTCAAAAAAAATGTCTCGCTGTACTTCTATGGGATTCTCCTTGAAGTTATCTATCTGACCAATACGGATTTTAAAAATCCAGGTCATAAAAGTATTTAATACGTCCATAAATTAAATCTTACGTTTCAGCTCAAAGTGTTTGCCTAAATACACTTTCCGAACCTGTTCATCGGCGGCCAACTCTTCGGCGGTCCCTGCTTTGAGCAACTTACCCTCAAACATCAGGTAAGCGCGATCGGTTATCGAAAGGGTTTCATTCACATTATGATCAGTGATCAAAATGCCGATATTCTTATTCTTTAATTTAGCAACAATTGACTGGATTTCCTCCACAGCAATGGGGTCTACCCCTGCAAAAGGCTCATCCAATAACACAAACTTGGGATCTACCGCCAAGGCACGTGCGATCTCCGTCCTTCTTCGTTCACCACCAGAAAGCACCATGCCAAGGTTCTTACGGACATGGGTAAGACTAAATTCCTCCAGGAGCTCTTCCATTTTTTCCTTTTGGGCATCCTTCGGAAGATCGGTCATCTCCAGCACGGCCATGATATTCTCTTCCACAGACAGCTTCCGGAATACAGATGCTTCCTGGGCCAGATAGCCAATTCCTCGCTTTGCCCGCCGGTACATGGGCAGGGGCGTGATCTCCTCCTTATCCAGAAAGACTTTACCGCTATTGGGCTTGATTAGCCCTACGATCATATAAAAAGAAGTGGTCTTCCCTGCTCCATTGGGCCCCAAGAGGCCTACGATCTCCCCTTGCTCTACTTCTACCGAAATATTGTTCACCACTTTTCGGCCCTTGTAAATCTTGATCAGGTTTTCTCCTCTTAGTATCATGGTCAGTCGAATTTGATATCCTTCACATACAGCTGAAGGCTACTGGTATTTCTGAACGTATTTTCCCGTACCTCAAAAGCTATATTAAAACGCATTTTGCTGCGCAGCATCTCATAATAGGTCGCAAAGCCAAAAGCTATGCACACAGGACTGGTCACTTGGCCATCCTGTACGATTTCAAACTTCAGGTGCTTGTCTTTTAGCACTTTGATATTTTGGGCATATACTTGGTTAGCACAGAAGATCGGCTCAGTATTTCCCGGTCCAAATGGCGCCATCTGACGCAATATATTATAAAATTTGTAATTGATCTGATCCAACTCCAGTTCGTCGTCCACTTCCAGTACGGGTTTTGTGTGGATATCCGCTATACGGCTGGTTACTATTTCCTCAAAACGCTCCTGAAAAGCCGGCACTTTATCCAACTCCATCGTAAGGCCAGCAGCATATTTATGCCCCCCAAACTGTTCCAGCAAATCGCTACATTCACTAATGGCTTCATAGATATCAAAGTCATATACCGACCGCGCACTGCCCGTTGCTTTATTGTTGGATTCTGTCAGGATTATGGTCGGACGGTAATATTGTTCGATACAGCGAGAAGCCACGATCCCGATCACACCTTTGTGCCAATCTTCCTTGTACAACACCGTGCTCTTATAGGGCTTTTCCTGTTCACGATCTTCGATCATCTGGATCGCTTCCTTGGTGATGTTTTCATCAAAATTCTTTCGGGCAGCGTTGACATCCTCCACCACTTCTGCCCTGCGCAGTGCATCATGGATATCCTGTGAAATCAACAGCTCCACAGATGCTTTGGCATGCTCCAGCCTGCCGGAGGCATTGATGCGCGGGCCTATCCGGAAAACAATATCAGAAATCTCAATGTCCTTATCCGATTTCAATTGCAGCATTTCGCGCTGCAGCAGCTGACGGTTTTCGAGCAATTCCTGAGGACTGCGCTGCCCTTTGCCAGCCAATATCAACGCCATAAGCCCCGGACGGGGGTTATTGTTCAACCGCTCAAGTCCATAATGAGCCAAAATCCTGTTTTCGCCCGTGATCGGCACTATATCCGCCGCAATGCTTACCGCCACCAAATCCAACAAACCAAAAAGGTGACTGGCATTTTTCCCCGTCCTTTCGGTAAACGCTTGAATCAGCTTAAAGCCCACCCCGCAACCACTTAGTTCTTTGTACGGATAGTCGCAATCTTGGCGTTTAGGATCGAGCACCGCCAGTGCATTGGGCAGCTGCTCGCCTGGCGTATGGTGATCACAGACAATAAAGTCTACGCCCAAACTATTGGCCAATTCTACCTTTTCCAAGGCCTTGATGCCACAATCCAGGGAAACGATCAGCTTAAAGCCATTTTCAGCAGCATAGTGCACGCCTCTTTCGGACACCCCGTATCCCTCTTGGTAGCGATCGGGGATATAAAATTCCACCTGGGGATAGACCGTGTTCAAAAACCCATAAAACAAGGCCACCGCAGTGGTGCCATCCACATCGTAATCACCATAGACCAAGATTTTTTCCTCATGGTCAATCGCCTTCACTAACCGCTCCACCGCCTTGTCCATGTCCTTCATCAGGAATGGTGAGTGGATTTTATCCAGATCCGGCCTAAAGAAATCCTTGGCCTCCTGAAAAGTCTTCACATTTCGATTGACCAATAAATTGGCCAGCGTCGGGTTGACATTGATTTCACTGCTGAGAGATTGTACTGTTGATTGATCTGCCTTGCTTTTTATTTCCCACCTAAACTCCATACCGCCTAAATTACTAAACTAAAGTACTTCTTTATTAAAAAAAATTGCAATTATTTCCTCTGCTTTCAGTACATCTGGGGTAAGTCCTTGCTACATAAGGCCATCCGGTCATCATCCGTCCAAAGATCTCTTCATTAACAGTGGATTATAAACGAGACTGGATCACACATAAGCGATCCTTCATCACTTCTCCGTCACGATTTCTATGAGTGGGGCAGTAGTCTTATATCACGCAATAAGGAGATCGCTTCGTCCAAAACACATTGGAATGAAATACTCACATCTAGTTACTAAATACTACTTTGCCGTAGGACTGTGCACCAAATGGCTCCTGATTCCCATCACGATGAGTAGCTGTGCCAAAATATAAGTTCCCATGATCAAAATGTCTGCATTGGTGATAGGACTAAAAAAAAGGTCCAGGGCAAGGATGCTATCCGAAACCATAAAGAGCGATGCCCCTACAAAAACCTGGATAAAGCTAAGCATATTGGTGCGCTTGAAGCGCTCTCTGGCAATAGACACCATCAAGACCATGGCGAGGATATAGAGCACAACAGGCACTTTCATTTGGCCCAAGTGATCATTGACCAGAAAATACAGCATCGCAGCAAAAATGTAGATGGGTAGGTTAAAGAAAAAGGTTTTCAGGAAATTGATATTACGGAGATTGATTTGGTGGTTTTGGGTGAGCTTAAAAGCAATGGTATAGCCGATCAAGGCGATCAGAAAAGCCCCGAGACCATACAAGAACAGTGACGGAAAAAGTAAAAGTACGTCTCCAGCCAACGAAAACAGCAATGCCGCTCCTATGCACTTTCTCAGCAAACTGTTTTTGATCACAGCAGTGGTGGTGAGAAAATATAAGGCCAGTGCCAACATGATCAATGGCTTGGTGAAATAGCGATAGTCCTGATGACCTTCGACGATCATCACCATATCACTTATGCCCGCAAATAGATAGAGGTATAGCCATCCAATTCCTTTTTGTTTCATAGATTTTTGGCAGTTTTTATTCTTGTCTTGGCAAGCCATCTCGGATCCAACTTCATAACGTAATTTCGGAGTCGGTGGTGTTGGGTGAATACTTGATTTTTTAGGGACAGCCAAAATTAGGCAATATTTACCGAGAACTTGAAGATAGTAAAAAAAGTGACAGAAGGTATTTTAACTCTAAGATTAACAATCCGGAAAAACACTTTGTATTAAACAGATTTTATTTGTGACAAAAGTAAGCGTAGGTGATTCAAGAATACGAAAAGAATAAATTCTGTATTATCGATGTGATGATGTAGTGTTTTTTCGGAATTACTTTCTTAAATTCTTATATTTAAAATAAAATTTTTGGTCAGTGCGAATTTAATGTTAAGAAAAACAACTTTAGCAAGGAGAAACTTAACAATAACTAAAATAAAAACCCTGTAAAGTCCTATACATTTGTATTGGAAAATCAAATTAAACAAATCAGTTTTTATCAATCACAAATCAAATTATGAAGCAACTATTACTAAAGAGTCTATTCGCAATGACAATACTTCTGACCGGAGTAAGTTCATTGTATGGCCAAGGGATTACCACTGCCAGTATGAGCGGTGTAGTGGAGGATCCTAATGGAGAAACGTTGCCTGGCGCCAATGTAGTAGCCATTCACACGCCATCAGGAACCAGGTATGGTGCCTCAACCCGTGTAGATGGCCGATTTGCCATTCAGGGAATGCGTGTAGGCGGTCCATACACAGTGGAAGTCAGTTATATCGGTTTCGAAAAGGCAGTGGTGAATAACATTAATCTACAACTGGGACAAGCCTATGGACTGGATGTGGTTTTGCAAGAAGAAGGACTTGAAATAGAAGGCGTGGAAGTATTGGCCACACGCAGCCCTATTATAAATGATGAGAGAACCGGTGCTGCTACCAGCATCAGCAATGAGCAGATCAATTCCCTCCCTTCGATTTCTAGGTCATTGTCGGATTTTACAAGATTAACTCCGCAAGCGTCTACCGCAGGATCAGGAACTTCCTTCGCGGGCCAAAACAACCGATACAATCAATTTGCCATTGACGGTACGGTAAACAATGACGTTTTTGGTCTGTCTGCATCTGGCACCAATGGTGGTCAGACAGGAGTCCAGCCCATTTCCCTCGACGCCATTGAGCAGGTTCAGGTGGTGATTGCCCCTTACGATGTCCGTCAGGGAGGCTTTACCGGTGGTGGCATCAATGCCATTACAAGGTCCGGAACAAACAATTACGAGGGTTCTGTTTATTATTATAGCAATAATCAAAATTTAGTAGGAAAGAGCCCAAACGAAGAACGTACCAAGCTTGACAGCTATACCGATTATCAAACCGGTTTTAGATTGGGTGGACCAGTGGTTAAAGACAAATTGTTCTTCTTCGTCAATGGTGAAGTGACCAGTAGAACACAGCCTTTGCTCTATCAGCCAGGTTCTGGAAACTCAAATATTTCGATAGACGAAATGGAAAGAGTGGCTTCCGTAGCTGAACGGCTGGGATATGACCCAGGTCCTTACGGCGCGTACAGTGATGTCACCAGTTCAGAAAAAATATTTGCCCGTTTGGACTGGAACATTAACCAGGACAACAAACTGACCTTGCGTCACTCTTACGTTTATGGTGAGAACATTGATGGGTCCAGAAGTCCAAACTCCGCCAACTTCTATAATTATGGACAGTTTTTTCCATCGACGACAAATAGTACTGTACTGGAATTGACCAGTAACTTCCGAAGTAATATCTCCAACGAATTGCGTATCGGTTATACTTCTGTACGTGACGACAGGGACTATTTAGGTGATCCTTTCCCCGCCATCAATGTGAGACTAAGCGGTGGGAGAAGCATTAATCTGGGATCTGAGCCATTCTCGACCGCCAACCAACTGGATCAGGATGTACTGACCATCACGGATAACCTGACTTTATTTAAAGGAAGACATACCCTGACTTTTGGTACGCACAATGAGTTCTACAGTACCTACAATTTATTTATCCGTCAAAACTTCGGAGCTTATTCTTACTACAGCATAGAGGACTTTGAAACGGTGGGTACACCGGGTGAAGTATTGCCAAGAAGCTACGATTATTCTTACTCCAGAACAGATAATCCTCAGCAAGGTGCAGAATTCAATGCTTTCCAACTGGGCTTCTACGCACAGGATGAATACCAAGCTACCAGGGACTTGAAACTTACCGCTGGTCTAAGGCTGGATATCCCTACATTCTCAGAAAAGCCATCCGTTAACGAACAGTTTAACGAGGAATTTTCCGAATATGGCGTGGCCACAGACCAAATGCCTGGTGCCCAACTAATGATTTCTCCACGGGTTGGTGTCAATTGGGATGTAAATGGCAATGGAACCACTCAGGTGCGTGGTGGCATAGGACTGTTTACCGGTCGTGTGCCATTTGTTTGGTTGTCTAATCAATACACCAATACCGGTAATGAATTTGGCCGGGTTTCCTTGTTTAGAAATGAAGGAAATGATGAAGGAGAATTTGAAGATGTAAGCGACTTCACATTTGTGCCTGATCCTTATGGTCAACCTGATGCAGCAGACTTAGGAGAATCACTTAGCTCGTCAGAAATTAATGTAACAGATAAAGACTTCAAGTTCCCGCAAATATTCAGGGTAAATGGTGCTGTGGACCATCAGTTTCCCGGTGGTTTGATTGCGACTTTTGAAGCGATCTATACTAAAAACTTGAAAAACATTGATTACAGAAACCTCAACAAAGAAGAAGCTGGCAATTTACAAGGTGGACCGGATAATAGGGTGGTTTTTGAAAGCGCATATATGAGTGGCAACTTTACTGATGTTCTCCTTCTGACCAATACCAATAAAGGTTATGCTTATAATTTAACCGCACAGTTGCAAAAGAGCTTTGAAGGAGGCTTATCTTTAAGTGCGGCATACACTTATGGCGAATCCAAAGACGTAAACGGAGGTACTTCCAGTCAAGCTTATTCCAACTGGAGGTATATCGAAAGCGTCAATGGTGGCAATAGCACTGAACTGGGCTTTGCGGACAATAATATCCGGTCCAGGGTAGTGGCTTCGGTGAACTACAAGATCAATTATAAGAACGGTTCTTCTACCAGTATCGGCCTTTTCTATAATGGACAGTCTGGGGTACCGCTTTCATATATATATGACGGGGATATTAATAATGATAGAACGAATGGCAACGATCTTATTTACGTACCTGCTAGTGCTGACGAAATCAATTTCGTAGGATCATCGTCAGAGCAAGCTTCTCAGTGGAATAGGCTGAATACCTTTATCGAAGGAAATGAATACCTTAGCTCCAGAAGAGGACAGTATGTAGAGCGAAATGGTGATAAATTGCCTTGGACCAACCAAGTGGATTTGCGCTTTATGCATGAATTCAAATTGGCTACAGTGGGAGAAACCAATCACAGATTACAGCTTTCTTTTGATGTGTTTAACCTTGGCAACCTGATCAGTAAAGACTGGGGAAGACAATATAGCGTAAGCAATAACTCCTTCTCTTTGATCAATTTCGAAGGGTATGAAGACGGTGGCTATGTACCTACCTACAGCTATGATGGCTCTGGTCTGAGCGATGGCAACCCTTACTTTGTAAGTGACTTCCTTAGCCGATGGAGAGGGCAAATCGGCATAAGGTATATTTTCGATTAATACAAATAACCAATAATCCATACAAAAGGCATCCGTCACGGCGGATGCCTTTTTCTTTTGTATTTACAAGCTGATCTTAATGGCAAGAAAACTTGCAATTATCCCCTTATCACCAAAGACGATCCTGGACCAAGCAATATTTCCGGGGGATGAGAGATTTCCAGGTGGCTATGGTAAGCATATTCCCCTTTAATTTAGCAATAGGAATGCGTGCTCCAGCATCGAAAAATCAGCGCAAATCTTATTAATCTGCGCCATCTGCGTGCTATCGGAATCCACCCTAATCCCCCAATTTTTTCACTTGACCCACGATCCTCCCATCATCAACGCTCTGAAGATCCTAAAGCTCTCAGCACTTCAATAAAATTCGTGTTTTTCAAGGACATACAGGAATGTGCAGGATGATCTTTACCTGATTAATTCAAAAATTATGGTGATGATCGTTTAATCCTATCACCATGTCCTTGCTCCATAAAAGTCCCGTAACACCCAAATCAGCTGCTACCAGTAACCACAGCGCTGATCATACGGCTATGGGGATGGATGAAGGACGTCTTTGGGATGCATTCAGAAGAGGGAGTGAAGAGGCATTTATCACGATATATAAGCAGTATGCCAATATCCTTTTTAACTTTGGCTGCCAGCTCACCCCAGATCGTGACTTGGTCAAGGATATTTTACAGGATTTTTTTATTTACCTCAGGCATAAAAGAAGCCATTTGGGCAAGACTGATGCCATCAAACCGTACCTTATCAAGAGTTTCAAAAGAAGGATTGTTGCGGCTTTAAAAAAGCATCATAAGTATTTTTCAGACGAAGACGGGTTTGAATTTAAACAATTTCCGGTCGAACTGTCCCATGAGACCGTTTATATCAACCGTCAAATAGATCGCGAACAGCTTGAGCGATTAAATGGCGCCCTCCAACAGCTCGATTCCCGTGAAAGAGAAGCTATTTACTATTTTTATTTCGAAGGACTCAGTTATCAGGAAATCGCACAGGTATTTGAATTTTCACATGTTTCCTCGGCGAGGAGGTTGGTCTATCGTGGGCTTGCCCACTTACGCAAGTTCTTTGTGGTCTACCTGCTGGCTTCTTTTTGGGGGCTGAAGGAATGGTAACCTATAGAGTAGGCAGTAATCAGTCATCAGTATTCAGCGAAATATCCAACCCCAATAACCTGATTTCGACCATGAAATCGACATCAATCCGTCATTGCGAACGCAGCGATAGCAGAGTGAAGCAATCTTTCCTTTGAAAACGAGATCGCTTCGTTCCCGAGCTATCGGGACAGGCTATACTTCCTACCGATGACGGATTGACATCGAATTCATATAGAAACTCAGGTTAACACCTTGATACCTCAACCTTCCCCTCCCAATAGGCATCACTTTCGATAAATTTAATTTGTGATCGAGTGGTCTTATATCAAAATAACTTTTACTTTTGCGTTTATTAATAATAAGTCTAAATAAAAATTGATACCATGAAGAACAGTTTACTTTTTCTGTTTCTCCTAAGCTTAAGCACCCTTGGCATAGCACAAACGGGGAAACTAACAGGAACCGTCACTGACCAAAAAGGTGAGCGGGCGCAATTTGTCAATGTGCTCATCGAAGGGACGGGAATAGGAATCCTTACTGATAGGAATGGAGAGTACCTTTTGGAGAATGTTCCCTCAGGTGAGCAGACCGTTAAATTCAGCTCTTTTACCTATTTGCCGGCTTCAAAGCAGGTGCTCATAAAAGACGGGCAAACGATTACGTTGGATATTACGGTTATAGAAGATGAGCTTCAGCTACAGACAGTGGAGATTCTCGGTCGAGCGGAGACCAGCTATAAAAACACCAACTCGTTTATTGGGACGAAGTCCTCTACCCCGCTCAGGGATGTCCCACAGTCCATTGGCTATGTGACCAAAGAACTGGCGCTGGATCAGGGCGCGTACACTGTAAACGATGTGGTCAAAAACGTCAGTGGAGTGAACCAGTTTACATTCTATAATGACATTACCATCCGTGGACACCGGATAAAAGGCCAAGATCTTTCAGGAAACCTGGTCAATGGCATGCGTGCTTTTACCAGCTTCTGGAAGCAGCAATTAATCCCCCACATCGAGCGGGTGGAGGTGATCAAAGGGCCTGCCTCAGCCCTATTCGGCAATGCTTCAGCAGGCGGAACCATCAATAGGGTAACCAAAAAACCATTAAAGGAAAAGCGCCAATCCATCAGCTCTACCGTGGGAAGCTTTAATACCTTCCGCATGCTCGGCGACTTTACAGGACCAATGACCCAAGACGAAAGTCTTCTGTACCGCTTAAACCTTGGCTATGAGAATTCAGGAAGTTTCCGCGACCTGCAATATGCGAAGAACCTGGTCGTGGCGCCATCGTTCTCCTTTTTGCCATCGGAAAAGACCTTGCTAAACTTTGATGTGGTCTATCAGAAATCAGATGGAATGCTGGATCGTGGCCAAGCGGTATTTGGCAATGGAGATCTCTTCTCCGTGCCCATCAGCAAATCCATCAATGCCGTCAATGACTATTTGAAGGAAGAAAGCCTCAATGTGACCATTTCCCTTCGTCATCAAATTACTGATGGATTGAGCTTTAATTCCGTATTCATGCGTTCAGATTACAGCGAAGACCTTCAAGAGCACCGTGGCAACAATAAATTTGCCAATAACGGTGACGGAAGCCTGGACATCGAAAAGGTGGAAATGCGGATGGGCATCCGCGAGAGGAGCTGGAGCAACAATAACTTCAGCAACTATTTTAACTATGATTTCAGCACAGGCGATGTGGACCATAAACTGCTCGTGGGGTATGACTACTTCCAGCAGACCCTTCATCCAGGTGGTTCACAGCTTCAGGCCAGAGGATACCTTACCGCAGACCGAACAGGATCTATCAATTCCTATAAGGCGGAAAACAAGGCGCTCTACGCCTTGGACGCAGATGGTAATCCCATTCCAGTGGTGCCGCACTTCGATCTGACCGACCCTTATGGCAACCAGCTGCGGGACATCAGTAAATACATTTACAGCAATAGGAGCTTTCCCCAATCCAGCCTTCACTCACACGGTATATATGTGCAGGAGCAAATGAAAATTGGCAAACTTAGGGTGCTGCTAGGCCTTCGGCAAGAATATTACACTGACCTATTGAACTATAAGACGGACAGTGAAGAGAAAGTGACCCAAAATGCGCTGATTCCTAGGGTAGGATTGGTCTATTCCCTTACGCCCAATATCAACCTTTATGGCACGTATGTACAAGGGTACCAGCCTCAAACGGCCACTTTAATCAACAATCCAGAAGCTGGTGGGCCTTTTGATCCCCTGACCAGTGAGCTGAAGGAAGTCGGAGTTAAAAGTGATTGGTTTGAAGGCCGGCTAAGTGCGACGATGGCCTTGTATTACCTCACAGAAAAAGGTGCCCTTTACAATGCCAATGACCCAGGAAATCCAGACCTGCTGGTGCAGACCGGAAAAGACCTTTCCAAAGGGATAGAGCTTGACTTGGTCGGTAGCATTACGGATAATTGGAGCGTAATTGTGAATTATGCCTATAACCAAGCTACGATTGAGGAAAGTGATGATGAAAATCTCGAAGGTCGCCAAAAGCCCAATGCGCCTAAACATGCAGGCAATGTATGGACGAAGTACATCATCAATGAAGGTAAGCTGAAAGGGCTGGGAGTCGGCCTTGGCGGTAACTTCGTGACAGAGCGATTTGGGTCGTTGGGCACTACAGAGGAGCCGCCTACGTTTCCCGCCTACGAGTTGATCAATGCTGCGGTTTATTATAAGATTGATAAATTCCAGATCCAGATGAATTTTAACAATATCTTTGATAAAACCCACTGGGTAGGGGGATACGATTATATCAGGGCATTCCCTGGCGCACCACGCAATGTCATGACTACCGTTTCTTATACGTTTTAACTCATTGGAGGCTGTCTTATCCTCCCGTTGAGGACAGTGAGACGACAGAATCTGTCGCTATAAACGGGATTGCTTTACTCCGTTGGCGATGACAGTAACTCTTCTGTTATTGCTAACAGCGTGAGTGATGCATATGTAAGACAGCCTCTTTTATTTCGTTTTATGGATAATAAGTTACTTTGGAAGATTCACAATTGGATAGGCCTGTATGTTGGGGTGGTGATCGCCTTTCTCAGCATTACGGGTGCGGCTGCCCTTTTCCGGCCGGAAGTGGACAGGCTGCTGAATCCCCTTTTGACCAAAGTAACACCTCAGCCAGATCAGGTTTCCCTCACCACTGCGGTCGAAGCGGTACTGGCTACGCATCCGAATCACGAGCTCTTTGAGATAGAACTTCCTAAGGAATATCTGGACACTTGGAACATCCGTCTTCGTCCTAAAGATCCTGACCCCATACAGCCCACTGTTTGGGAGGTCTTTGTGAATCCTTATTCGGGCGAAGTGCTGGGAGAACGTAATTATTTTAAAAGTTTCAGCTATTTTCTGAGAAACATCCATGTGAGACTTTATGAAGCCCAGTATGGAAGACAGCTCGTAGGCCTCGCTGGAATAGCCCTGCTTATTTCCACCATTACAGGTCTGCTCATCTACGGAAGATTTACCAAGAAACAGGCTTTTGGTAAAATACGAAAGAAAAACCTACGGATTACCCAGGCAGATTTACATAAATTCGTCGGTATCAGTGCCCTCGCTTTTAATCTGGCCATAGCCATTACCGGTGCTTGGCTGGGACTACAGGTTTACCTGATGCAAGGCTTCGACATGAAGCAGCCAAATGGCTTTGTACGGAATGAGAAGGTATTTACTGCTGATCAAGACGCCAACTATGCATTGGATTATGAAGCAGTACTGGAAACGACTGGAAAGGAATTCCCAGCACTAAAGGTCTGGAATATCCGTCCCACCACTAACGGTGAAGGCATTATCCAAGTCCTCGGAAATGTCCAAGGGCAAGCCTATGAAAGAAGGTCCAACAAGCTCTTTCTGGACAAAAAGGACTTTAGTGTCCAGCGTAAATACAATATCAGCGATCAGGGTTTTGGGGACAAGCTTTATTATGTCCAGGAATCCTTCCATTTTGGGGATTTTGGCGGATTGCCGCTAAAACTTCTCTACTGCGTACTGGCACTGGGCTCTGCGTTTCTTTCCCTGAGTGGATTTATCATTTTCCTGGAACGTACCAAGAAGGCACGTTCGCAGAGGTCCGATTACGTACCACTGAGGCCTCTGCTGATACGTTGGGGAGGAGGAATGGCTGCGTTTATCATCGTGGTGGCCATCCTTAGCACCAATTTTGGCATAGCGGTACCTTCCTTGCTGGTAACGACGGGTATTTATGGGTTTTTTCTGTATTTGATCATTAAAGCGATTTGGAGGCGGTTTGTCGGATCAAGACCGTTTTCAGGCACATCTGATTCTATGGCATGAAAAAGGAAATTGACCGACTAAACCAGCATATCTTTGTGCCATTACTTTTAGCCCTGGCATCCATCACATTGATAATGGCACTTTATTTTTGCTCCGAGTGGCTGATAAGTTCTGAAGTCCCCCGGGATGTCTCCTTTTTCACATATCAGGGCGACGTTTCCAGCCAGGCTTACCACGCAGAAATGGGATGGTTTATGGCGTTGTTTTTCATACTTGCTGCCATTTGTATCGGAGCAGCACTTGCCAAGCACCGACTCGCCAGCTTGGTGGCCCTGGCATTGGGAACTGTCGGTGTGCTTTACCTTGTTTTTTAGCCTATTTACCCCTTTAGCTCTGTACTCATACCCGGTGCCTGTGGCGTCTGATAACGGCCTTCCACGATGTTTACAGGATGGACAAAATAATCCTTGAGATGTGGAATGTGCTCTAGCAGCAGGGCCGGATGATCCATGGTAATATGATTAAACAGTACCAGATGCTGATGAATCTGCCCCATATCGCCCACATGAGGTACCACGGGTACATTGAATTTTTTTGACAGTAAGCTGATCATGATAAATTCCGAAACCCCGCCGACACGAACGGCATCTACCTGATTAAAGCTCACACATCCCGACTGAAGAAAATTCTTAAAAATGACCTTATTGGGTACGTGCTCCCCAAGGGCAATTTTCACAGGAACTTCTTGGGCAAGGCGAACGTGCGCTTCCACGTCATCTGGATGCGTAGGCTCCTCTATCCAGTACGGATTGAGAGGAAGTAACTCTTTGCAAATCGCAATGGCCTGTGGCAGGTTCCATTGCTGATTGGCATCAAACATGATCGTAGCATCATCGCCGGCAATTTCCCTGACCAATTTGGCTCTTCTGATGTCCCGCTCGGCCATGGCACTGCCCACTTTTAATTTCATGGCAGTAAAGCCCATGTCCATGGCCCTCCGGATATTATCAGTGACCTGCTCGTCCGAGTAATTGAACCAGCCAATGGACGTGTCATAGCCAGGGTAGCCCAACTCCAGGATTTTCTTTCGCCTAACTTTTCCGCTGCTCTTGGACTGGAGCATGGCAATGGCTTCATTGCGGGTCAAAATATCCTCGCAGTAAGAAAAATCCAAGGTATTCACCAGCTTTTCCGGAGGTAGGTCAATCAGCAATTGCCATAATGGTATTTCGTGGGACTTTGCCCAGAGATCATAGCAAGCGTTTACCACAGCAGCCAATGCTAAGTGTACCACCCCCTTATGTGGGCCGAGCCACCGAAGGTTAGGGTCATCCATCATGGTGCGATAGGTTTTTCCAAAATCAGCCATAAGCTCGTTGATTTCCTTGCCCTGCACGTGCTTGCCCAGATACGCAATGGCATCACTGACCAGGTTATTTCCCTCGCCTAAGGTAAAGGCCAAGCCTACTCCTTCGTAGCCATTGTCGGTGATTAGCTTACATACCGCGTAGGCATAGGTTGGCGTGGTGTGTATGGCATCTGATCCAGCCCCGTTTTTAAGTGGAAAGCGAACATCGTCCGCCATTACCTTTTTGATCACTACTGAGTTACTCATCAATATTTGGTTTTCTATGGCTATTATTTCAAATCAAGTTTGTGCTGCATTTCTTTTTATCAGTAAAACAGGTAATAAATGACCAACATAATCACTATTAGCAATAGTGTCAGCAGATTGACCTGTTTTGAAGGGCTTTTTGTTTTCAGGTAGAAATTACTGGGAATAGTCTGTACAGTTTGGTCCAAGATACTGATGCACCAGTATAGGCCAGAGGAAATCAGGAAAAACACAAAAGTTTGCCATAGCCAATTGATCCCTAGCCCTTCCGCACTGGAAACGTAATTGCTGATGCCATGAATGGGGATGTATTTTTCGATGATAAAGACCGTCACGGCAAAAAGACTACCTCCCAGCAAGGTCCAGAATGCGGCATTGGCCGTTCCTCTTGGTGAGAGCACACCCCAGAGGAATACCGCCACAATCGAGGGTGCAAAAATGCTGAACATCTGATTGATCAATTCGAAAATCCCACCTAGATCTCCCAAAAAAGGAGACCAGAGTACTGCTAGAACCAATACAACTAAACCAGTTAATTTACCTATTCGTACACGCTGTCGGTCTGATAATCCTGGGGCCAGCTTTTGAAAAACATCAAATACGACCAACGTAGAGCAACTGTTCAGTGCAGCCGCTACACTGCTCATGACGGCCGCCAGCAGTGCGGCTATCATCAGTCCTTTTAGCCCAACGGGCAAAAGATTGATGATCATTATCGGCAGGACACTTTTCGTTTCATCACCTATTTGGTCACGGAAGAGCGCAAAGGCCAAAATCCCGGGAACAACCATGATGAAGACAGGAAGTATCTTTAAAAAACCAGCAAAGATTGCTCCCAGCTTAGCTTCTCTTTCGGATTTGGCACCCAAGATACGTTGGACGATGGTCTGGTCGGTACACCAATACCAAATCCCCAGCACAAAATGGCCCAGCATCATGTCCATAAACGTGAACCCCTTTTGTTCGCTGCTAAAGCTTACGGCTTTAAACCGGTCCGGATCCACTGCTTCCTTCAGTGCTTCGTAAGACTCTATTCCTACTTCAGGAAGCTTCCAGATGGCCAAAACAGTAATCATCAAAGACCCCAAGATCAAGATAACGGTTTGTACCGTTTCGGTGACTACTACAGAAGTCAGCCCGCCAATGATGGTGTATATGCCTGTGGCGGCGGCGATGATCAGGATGGAGACCATGATGTCCATCCCAAATATCTTTTCAAAGACGACCGCACCTGCATAAAAGCTTACCCCGATATGCATAAACAGTGCTGCCAGGATGCTGAAGACAGCGAGGATGACGCGCGATCGGCTATCGTAGCGTTTTTCGAGAAATTCCGGGAGGGTGGCCACTTGGCTGCGTAAGAAAAAAGGCACGAAAACATAGGCAAGTATGATCAGCTCAAAAGCGGAGAACCATTCGAAATTTCCCCATACGATACCATCTATAAAACCTGATTCGGCCAATCCTACCAAATGAACGGTAGAAATATTGGAGGCAAAAAGAGACGCGCCGATGACTCCCCAAGTGAGTGATTTCCCCGCCAAGAAGTATCCTGAGGTGGTGTCATTATTTCTCCGGCCAAACCAGAGTCCCACCACTACCATTAAAATAATGTAGAGGACGATTATGGATAGGTCGATTAGGGCTATTGTTTCCATGAGCATCATCAATTTTTTCACTCTTTGCCATATGCCAAATAGAATGGTAGGTTTGGCCATTGCTAATTTAAACAATTTTAGTCCAAACGACCTATATTTCTATTGATTTTATATCCATATGATCAAAATACTTGGTCACGGGAAAATGAAGGAGGTCATTGCTGGGTGGTCAAGAAATAATACCAGCAGCACATAAACAACAATTAATGATTTCATAAGCGAAATAAATTGACTTTTTCGTCTGTGATTAGTTAATTGATCTTTTCCACTATTCAGTTGAGCCTCTGGCAGCAAAAACTGACATCTAAATGGGTTGCCATGAAAAAAGTAGCAATTTTTTGTTTTGTGTTTCTCTATGGCCAGGTGTGCGTGGCGCAGTATTGGGATTTTGAAAGGCCTGACTATAAAGAAATAGAAACGGCGATTAAGGACAAGGCATCCCTTATGTATTATCCCCAATTATTGGAGCGGTTTCAGCGCGCCGATTCGACGCTTAACCTGGCTGAAATGCGTCACCTGTACTATGGCTTTGTATTTCAGTGTACCTACGCCGCTGACGAGCCAGAGAAGGTGGTGGATAGCCTTGATGCTATTCTGCGGAAGGAAGTGCATCGTGATGAAGACCTGAAGCGAATTGTATCCTTTGGAAAAAAAGTCCTTGAAAAAAAACCATTTGATCTCAATGTAATGAATTATCAACTATATGCATTGGAGAATCTTAAGGACACCGTCGAATATAAAAAAGTCACCTTCAAAATGGACATGATCTTTGAGACATTACTCAGCTCCGGTGATGGCGCCACCAAGGAGACAGCTTTTTTTGTAATTGACCCTGCACACGAATTGATCCTGATGGAAACCTTGGGATTGAGGCCTGGAGATAACCATCAATCTATTGGAAAATATGATTTTTTGGAATTGGCTGCCAATGATATTGGCTTGGAAGGGTTATATTTTGACCTTAGTCCTTATAGAAATTTTCTCATGCATTCACTAAGGAACAATAACCTATAAAAAAACGACCCTTGAAAACCCAGCCGCAAACCTCAAAAGCCTACTTTAATAACCTGACGATGCTTCACAGGATGCTTTTGGTGGTCCAGATTGCCTTTTTTGCTGCGGCCTATTTTCTCACGGACAGAAGTACTGTAAGCAATGAAGAGCTGAACAGTCTGTTTACTTATCTGATTCCGGTATTGGTCCTTGCAGGAATTGCTGGAAGTAATCTTCTGTTCAGAAAGCAGCTGGCTAAGCTCATCGAGACGTCTGAGCTAAAAGCCAAGCTTATCGGCTACCTGAGTAGTTTGATGATCAAATATGCCCTATTGGAAATTCCATCGATGCTGTCCATTGTGGCTTATTTCATCACTGCCAATTACCTCTTTTTAGGGATGGCCGTGGTGGTCTTGGTCGTTTTTATCCTTGATCGCCCTTCCATGGGCAAGGCCATCACTGACCTCCGCCTCAGTGGCATAGAACGACAAAAAGTCGAAAATCCCAATGAGGAGATCGCAGAAGTGAATCTACGTTAAGATAAAATGGGTTACCAACAAGGCCAATAACCTGAATTCGATTATAAAATCAGTATAAATCCGCCACTACGAACCCTTTTGGGGATGGTTTGTGCGTTAAAATTGGCGTGGCAATCTCATCTAATATGGGGACTGCCACGGCTCCTTCCCCAAATCCTACCCTACGCCCTGTTTGGCACCAGACAAGCCTGTCTGGTGCCAGGCAGGCTCGCAGTGACGGTATTTTAAATCGAGCTCAGGCTAATAACTATCCGACTTTACTTCGTCGATGTGGTGTAGGTTTTTATAGACTTCTATACTAAATACCCGCACGGTATCCCCACGATAGATAGCATAATGTGTTTCCTTCAGGACACGTTTATCAAATCCATCCACTACCTCAGAACGATCAGCCGTATTCCATTGAATAAAAATGCCATCATAGCCTTTGTTTTCGAATTGATCAATTCCTGGCCAAAGATCAAACTGGTTTTTCCTCCTACCTAAGTTGATGGTGTAGGTCTGTGGATTTCCATCCACGTAAAAAGCCATTTCAGAGGCCAGGTGATAGCTGTCACTGAAGATAAAATGTTTTTCCAGCTCCAGAGAGTCTATGAGCACATCAATTCTATTCCCCATCTCTCGATAGCCTGCCAGGCGTGCCAAGGGATCCTTGTCAGGGCGAAGCACATTCCTGAAACCTATGGCATCCAGCGGAGCAGGTTTCATGATCAGTATCAGGAGGATACCGGAGATCGCCGTGGCATACACAGCATACTTCCGCCAGCCCTGACTGATCAGGGTCAATATGTAAGCCATGGCAAGCGGCAAGGTGACATAAGCAAATGCTGGCCAGTTGACTTCTACACGCTTGGTAATGGAAATCAAGAAGAACAGCATCCAGACTAAAATGGCCGGCAAAAGGTTAAAGAGCATTTTTCTTTCCTTGTACTTGACCAACCTTCGTATGGCCATGACCAAAAATGGAATAAAAAAGGCAGAAATGATCCCTAGCTGACCCCCCGCATATTCTGAGATATAGTTAAGGGATTCCCCAAAATCAAAAGGCTTGCTCTCTCCTTCTACACCTCCCAAGGTGCCTACATGCTTGAAAGTGACAAAATCATGCTGAAAATTCCAGATGATAATCGGAACAAATGAAAGCGAAAAAACGAGGCAGTAGATATAGAAACCTTTTTGCTTTAGCTGTCTGAAATCCACCAGAAGCAGGTAAACAAAAATCAGCGGAATGGCCAATACCATAGTGTTTTTGGAGAGCATGCCAAGGGCACTCGCCAAGCCAGCATACATCCAGTAGGTTGTCTTCTTCGATTCAGTGGCACGGTATAGCCAGTAAAAGCTCAAAGCCCAGAAGAAAAGTAGCGAAGAGTCTGTGGTATGGAAAAAGGAGGCCAGATGGAAGTACGGCATCACTACCAGCATCAATGCCGCCCAAAATCCGATTCTTGGATCACGGTACATCTGCTGTCCAAGCTCAAAGATCACCCAAGCTGTACCAGCGGAAAAGAGTACGGCACTAAGCCTTACCGCCACATCGGTATGGCCAAAAACCCCCGTAAAGATGAAATTATAAACGGCGATCATCAGTGGCTTGGAATAATAATTCCAATCGAGGTTTTGTGACCATAGCCAATATTGGGTTTCCTCAGAGAACAGGCTCAGAGAGGTGGTTGCGGTAAACAGGATCTTAAAAAAGGAAATGATCGCCAGTATCGCAATCAAGTAGATTCTGAGCTGTTTGGTGTCTTTCATTACATATTTTTTTTGGTTGTTACACAATATGATGTGCAGCCAACTTGAAGCTACAAATCTGTCAAAAAGCCGTTAATAAATAGCATTTTTTTTGAAATTTTGATTGAATCGAGGCTTAGAAGGCAGTCTTGGAGCAAAGTAGGCCTCCAGTGTGCGCACGAAGTAGGTGCAGAGAAGATCCCTCCACAATTGTGGCCAGCTCATCTTTAAAATAGCCCATTTGAGCCATATAATGTCCCGCTTGGTGGAAATAGCAGTTTTGAAGGCAATAAATTGGCTTAGATTGGATGTTGAACTGAAATGTAAAAATCCAATACATCATAATTTAGACCATGAAGCGCAAACTCTTATCAATAGCCTTTTCGGTACTGGCTGTTTCCGCAGCCTTTGCCCAGTATCCTAAGGTGCCTGCTGAGGCAAGGGCAAAATCAGATTCAATCATGACAGCAAACCAAAAGCTGTCCGATAAAGCCTGGGAAAAAGCTTGGCCAACGGTAATGGCGGAAATGGAAGCAGGAAAGCCTTATGTGCCTTGGGCATTTCGCCCAACGGATCTTCCACAAGCGGATATTCCCGCTTTCCCTGGAGCAGAAGGTGGCGGAATGTACAGCTACGGTGGTCGTGGAGGAAAGGTGATCACAGTCACCAGCCTGGAAGACAGAGGCCCAGGTACCCTGAGGGAAGCTTGTGAAAAAGGTGGTGCCAGAATCATTGTCTTTAATGTTGCCGGTATCATCAAGCTGAAGGCCCCTTTGATCATTCGCGCGCCCTACGTGACCATCGCGGGGCAGACTGCACCGGGAGATGGAGTTTGTGTAGCGGGCGAATCGGTATGGATCGATACGCATGATGTGGTGATTCGCCATATGCGCTTCCGACGCGGAGAGACCTTTGTGGGCAGAAGGGATGATGCCATAGGAGGTAATCCCGTGGGCAATATCATGATTGATCATGTCTCGGCGAGCTGGGGGCTGGATGAAAATATGTCCATGTACCGCCATATGTATAGCC
Source organism: Echinicola soli (assembly GCF_006575665.1). Lineage (NCBI taxonomy): Bacteria > Pseudomonadati > Bacteroidota > Cytophagia > Cytophagales > Cyclobacteriaceae > Echinicola > Echinicola soli. The sequence continues at coordinate 1,526,939 of NZ_CP041253.1, read as the reverse complement.
CGGGCGGTGACTACAAAGACGTGAAAAGAGGCACGGTAAACATTACCATCCAAAACAGTATTTTCTCAGAAGCACTGGACACGTATAACCACTCTTTGGGAAGTACCCTGGGTGGTGAGAATTGCTCCTTTATGCGTAATCTGTGGGCCAACAATGCCGGACGTAATCCTTCCATCGGATGGAACGGGATCTTTAACTTTGTCAATAATGTAGTCTTTAACTGGAGCCATAGGACCACCGATGGGGGCGATTATATGGCCAAGTACAATATCATTAACAATTACTACAAACCAGGACCGGTCACCCCTGAAGGAGAGACCATTTCCCACAGGATCTTACGGCCAGATGCAGTATTGTCCAGATTGGATACCTTGGTGTGGGGACGCGCTCATATCACAGGAAATATCGTAGAAGGAAACGAAAAGGTAACAGCCGATAACTGGAAAGGTGGTGTACAGCTCAATGGTAAAAAAGGCGGTGAGATGAGCTTGGAACAAGCCAAGTTTTACTTTCCACGGATCAAATCCAATACCCCTTTCCCTATGCCGGAAATGAGTGTTATATCCGCCAATGAAGCGTATGATCATGTCATTGCTCATGCAGGGGCGACCCTCCCCAGGCGAGATCCAGTAGATGAAAGGGTAATCAGGACCGTAAAAACTGGTCAGCCCGAATATGCCGAGGGACTTAACCCGGATGACTATTACCAATTTGAGCACCGCCGGCTACCAAAGGATGCTTACAAGATGGGCATCATCACGGATATTTCACAAGTGGGAGGCTATCCGGAATACAAAGGCACACCCTATACCGATTCGGATGGTGATGGCATGCCAGATAGCTATGAGCAGCAGGTAGGCCTTGATTCCAATGACCCTTCGGATGCCATGGAAGATATGAATGGAGATGGCTATACCAATATCGAAATGTACATCAATGGTATCGATCCAGCCAAAAAGGTGGATTGGACCGATCTTGCCAATAACCATGACACCTTGGAGAATGGGGACTTGGGAAAATGAGCCAATTTGAGTTTGGTTAATATCTTTTCCATGCACTTTTATCTAGTTCTCAGCACTGTTTTACGTGCCAAAACGTAATGTCATCTTGACGGAAGGAAGGATCTCTTCCAGTATATTTGTAAGGGATTCCTCCTTTCGCCGGAATGACAGGGACATCATTTTCTTTTCACTTGGTGCCCCGTAATTTTTTCGACCGACTATCTACGCTTTACCATCTGCTATTTTCGGGGGAAATCCCTACCTTTGAATTAAAACAGTAAAGGATGGCAAACAATATTATCTATTCCAAAGAGGCACCTGCACCCATAGGGCCCTACAGTCAGGCCGTTCAGGCAGGCAAAACGCTTTTTATCTCTGGCCAGATAGCGCTAGATGCCGAAACGGGCGAACTGATCAACGAAAATATTACCGAAGAGACCCATGCCGTAATGAAAAACCTGGATGCTATTTTGTCCGCAGCGGGATATAGTTTTGGAGATGTGGTAAAATGTTCTATTTTTATTAAGAACATGGACGATTTCGGTACCATAAATGAAGCGTATGGTCAATATTTTCCATCAAATCCTCCTGCAAGGGAAACCGTGGAAGTAAGCAGATTGCCAAAAAATGTACAGGTAGAGATTTCTTGTATCGCCGTGAAGGCATAACCCGCCTGTGGAGGCAGGAAAAAATGATCAAATACTTGCCCCATCATAGTGAAATACTGGTTTCTTCCATGAGCTGCGAAGAAGTCCTTTCACGTCTGGATCATGTCACTAGGGATGTGGATTATTTATCTGATCCTTTAAGTGATCATGCCAGAGAACATTTATTTAACGGAAAAATAAGCGATACCTCCTTTCGACTGTCTATGGTAGTAAGAAGGGCGGATAGCTTTTTGCCGTTGATAAAAGGAAATATAGAATCCACGCGGGCAGGTTGTATCATATTTTTGGATTACCGGTTGTTCCCGGGATCTTCATTTTTCATGGTATTTTGGTCGGTTGTTACTTTGATTATGGGGATGTTCTTTTTATTTGGCGAAGAGCAGCCCATCTTTGCCGTGATCAGTTTTGCCGTGGGTTTGGGCAATATGTTATTTGCATGGTCTCACTTTAAACGGAAAGTCAAGCAGTCCCAAGATATTTTCCACAAAATGCTCAGCCTGCAAAAGAATGGGTGATTTTTATGAATAGCCCGGGCACTAGGTGCAAATCCCATAAGGTATTCAGCGATTGATGGTCAATAATCAGGCCCGGCCTTGGTACATATTGTCTTGTACCACTTTGGTATTCAGCGATTGATGGTCAATAATCAGGGAGCTGTTTCGGTGTCCAATAGTTGGTTTACAATAATCGATCAACTTAATAACCAACATCCAATCAGGGCTCAAGCGGAAAAATTGGGGGGATTAGGGTTGGTTTCGATAGCACGCAGATGATGCAGATTAATAAGATTTACGCTGATTTTTTATAATAAACGCGATTTAAAATACCGTCATTGCGAATGCAGAGCAACGGAGTGAAGCAATCTCGTTTTCTTAATACGGGATTGCCACGTTCCCGATAGCTCGGGACAGGCTATACTTCCTCGCAATGACGGATTTATACTGATTTTATAATCTACACATTCCTATTGCTACATTAAAGAGAAATATGCTTACCAAAACCACCTGGAAATCTCTCATCTTCCAGAAATATTGCTTGGTCCTCAAAATGTGCGAAAAAGTTGAGGGCATGAATCCCTTTATTTTAATAGGATTTCCTTTTTGTTTTTTTGCCACAAAGATTCTAAGACCCAAAGCTGTTTGTTTTCCATGAAATTTGGAATCCGCCTACAAAACACTTCGTGTCTTGGCGACTTCGTGGCGACATACCAAATGAATATAAATCTTCTCCCTGCCCCCAGAAATATTGATTGATCCCCAATCAGCTGTTGGCCGGTAGAATGGCCCGGACATCCATAAAATTTATTAAGGCACAAAATCCCTTTACGCTTATGGTTTTTGCCCCTCAGGTCGTAATTTAGAGGCACTGTCGGCAAGCCCTTTATCAAAAGTGGCAATGACCAATTTTTGATTAAAATCAATATACATTATACGATGAAATCGAGCATGACACCATCGACACAGCGAGGGATGACAATCCTCATGCGAGATTCCATTTGACCATTAAAAATCAATTATAAACACATGAAATATAGAGTAGAAAAAGACACCATGGGGCCAGTGGAAGTCCCTGCGGACAAGTACTGGGGCGCCCAAACCCAACGATCCATCAATAACTTTAAAATCGGAGGTGAGCGCAACCGTATGCCGCTGGAGATCACCCATGCCTTTGCCATCCTCAAAAAGTCAGCTGCATTGACCAATGCTGAACTTGGTGTATTGCCACAGGAAAAGGCAGATACCATTGCCAAAGTATGTGATGAGATCCTGGAGGGCAAATTAGACGACCAGTTTCCGCTGGTGATCTGGCAGACCGGTTCCGGTACCCAGTCAAACATGAATGCCAATGAAGTAATCGCCTACAGAGGTCATGTGCTGGAAGGTGGAAGCCTAGAGGATGAGAAGAAATCGATCCATCCCAATGATGATGTGAACAAGTCACAGTCTTCCAATGATACTTTTCCGACCGCCATGCACATAGCGGCGTATAAAATGGTCATGGAGACGACTATTCCTGGTGTGGAAAAATTGAGGGATACGTTAAAAAGCAAGTCTGACCAATTTATGGATGTCGTAAAAATCGGCCGGACACACTTTATGGATGCCACACCTTTGACATTGGGACAGGAATTTTCAGGATATGTGGCGCAGCTGAACCATGGACTAAGAGCCTTGAAAAACACCCTTGAACATCTTTCTGAGCTTGCATTGGGCGGTACCGCTGTCGGAACCGGACTGAACACCCCAAAAGGCTATGCCGAATTGGTGGCGAAGAAAATCGCTGAGTTTTCGGGACAGCCTTTTGTCACCGCTCCCAATAAATTCGAGTCGCTGGCTGCCCATGATGCCATTGTGGAGACACACGGGGCTTTGAAGCAATTGGCCGTAAGCCTGATGAAGATTGCCAATGACATCAGGATGCTTTCGTCGGGGCCCCGGTCTGGAATTGGAGAGATTCTAATTCCTGAAAATGAGCCAGGATCCTCCATCATGCCCGGTAAAGTGAATCCTACGCAAGCGGAGGCCATGACGATGGTGTGTGCCCAAGTGATCGGGAATGATACGGCGGTATCAGTAGGTGGCTCCAATGGCCATTTTGAACTGAACGTCTTTAAGCCGATGATGATCCATAACTTGCTTGCTTCTGCCAGGTTACTTGGGGATGCATGTGTATCCTTTCATGACAACTGTGTCATTGGTATTGAGCCAAACAGGCCATTTATCAAAAAGCACCTGGAAAACTCCTTGATGCTGGTAACTGCCCTAAATACACATATCGGTTATGAAAATGCCGCTGCCATCGCCAAAAAAGCACATAAAGAAGGGACCAGCCTGCGTGAAGCAGCGATCGATCTGGGCTTGCTTACCAGTGAACAATTCGATGAATGGGTAAAACCCGAGAATATGATCGGAGGACTAAAATAAGCCTAAATTGGTTGGGAAATTCTATTCCCAGAAGACTATTGTACAAACTTTATTTTATCCAAATTTTAAAAGGGGGAGTATATTTCGTATTTTACATGAAATATGCTTCCCCTTTTTTACAACCAAAGAAAATCATTAACGAATATGGTTTCGAAAAACCTTTTGAGAAGTGGTCTTGTGCTAGGAATGTTTCTGGCATTAGCGATCAATGCCCATTCACAGCAACTTACCAAAGATAAGAAGAAAGCCCTCAAGAAGGAGCTGAGAAAAATGAGCCCAGAAGAGTATTGGCTCCTCAAAAACCAACAGCAAGAGCAAAAGGTGGCCATTATTGTGCTTGAAAAGGAAAACGAAGACTTGAAGGGAAAGTTAGCTGAACAAGCTGAGGATTTAGCCATAAAGCAAAACAAGATCGAACAAGGTGAAGATGAAAATGTGGCCATGACGGACAATGAAGCCAGCGTAACCGCCCCTTCTTCCAAGCCAGTCACCTCTGAATGGGGCAAAGGTGTGGTCTTCAGAGTGCAGATCGGTGCACTCACAGAAGAGGAATACCAAAAAGAAATCCCCTCTGGATTTAGCTTAGATGTGGAGCACAAAGGAGACCTGAAGCGAATGCTAGTGGGACATTACAGAGATTATGACGAAGCGGATTCCTTTAAAAAGCTCATGAGGAAGCTGGGCATCCGGACGGCATGGATAGTGCCTTATAAGGACGGTAAACGTGTGCCGTTAAAAGAAGTCCTCGGTGAAGTAGTGAATTGATCTTTTTAAGGCACATCATAGCCCAATTCCTCCACTTCTGATGCTGACATTTCGATAACCCTTACCTCCATGGTGATGGCGTCAAGAGGTGTGTCAGTGGAATCAGTAGGAACCTCTGCGATGGCGTCCAATACGTCCAATCCTTTAAATATCTGCCCAAACACGGTATAATTATCATCAAGCCTCGGAATCCCGTCTTTATTATGGACAATATACAGTTGGCAGCCCGCTGAAAGTTTTTCGGGGTTATCATCACGGCCTGCACCAACAGCGCCATAGACATGACGAATAGAGTCTACAAATTCCGGCTTAAGCAAATACGGTGAACCGCCAAATCCTGCTGGCGTGTCGGGACATCCTCCCTGAATCACAAAACCTTCGATCACCCTGTTAAAAGTCAGGGAATCCCAATAATGGTCCTTGGCCAGTTGAATAAAGCTAGCCTTGTGTACAGGTGTCTCCTCATACAACCAAAAGAGCATTTCGCCCTTTGGGGTAGTAATCTGGCCGATTTGATACTTCCTTTCTGAACTGCAGGCGCAAGAAAGGAGCAAGAGGAGAAACATAAAATTAATAAGTATGTATTTCATGATTCAATCTTCTATAATTTTGGCTCCATATGGGATACTGTGTGTAAATTATTCACGGGATTGTCCCACTTGTGCGGAAAGAGCAGGGAAATAGTTTTGTTCCTACTGCACAAAGCCCCCTGGAGGCACCCTGATCTTACCAGGCTTAAATGCCCAGCGGCATTGGCCAGGACTCCCTTCTCACTATTTTAGCCGACAGAAGTGTAAGCAGGGATGCTCCGTTAGGAGCATTAGCTTGGTAACAGAAATTGGATACAGCATCCTAACAGTGCCGTAGGTACTGACCATGGGCACGGAAAACATATATCATTATCGACTGCATCAGGAGCATGGGCACCCAAATTCATCCGTCCGCGCGATGCTTCGATCTCCATAACCCGCTAGCAATCAGTTTACCCATAGTAAATCATATAGAACCATAATTTTATTTGTTTTATTATGATGTAATCATATTGGGATCTCTATGATTTAACTGTTGACAGTTATTTATGTTCGGTTGCTAAATTCCATTGTGCCTTTCACTTCATCAACTTTGTCCCCTAATCAAAAGCAAAGCCGTGGAGTAGCCAATTTGATTTTCTTGGCTACTCCACGGCTTTGCGCGAAACTCATTTATTAAACGGAATCTTACTTCTTCAGTGCCAGTTGAATACTCAGCTCTTTTAGCTGTTCGTCTGATATAGCACTTGGGGAATCGATCATCACGTCTCTTCCTGAATTGTTCTTAGGGAAGGCGATGTAATCCCTGATCGAATCGCTTCCTCCGAAGATCGCACACAGCCGGTCAAAGCCAAAGGCAATTCCACCGTGTGGTGGCGCTCCATATTCAAATGCCTCCATCAAGAAGCCAAACTGTGCCTGTGCTTCTTCATCTGTAAATCCAAGGTGCTTAAACATGGTCTTTTGGGTATCGCGGTCATGGATCCTAATGGATCCCCCGCCGATTTCCACACCATTGATCACCAAGTCATAGGCATTGGCACGAACGGCTCCAGGGTCTTTTTCCAGCAGTGGAAAATCTTCTGCCTTGGGAGAAGTGAAGGGGTGGTGCATCGCATGGAACCGCTCTGTCTCCTCATCCCACTCCAGCAGTGGAAAATCCAATACCCAAAGTGGCTTGAATACATTTTTATCCCTTAGGCCAAGGTCACTTCCCATTTTTAGCCTTAGCTCAGAAAGTTGCTTCCTCGTGGCATTTTTGTCGCCTGACAATACCAGTATCAAATCACCTGGCTGAGCATTCATTTTATCAGCCCAATCCTTGAGGTCTTCCTGGTTATAAAACTTGTCCACGGAAGATTTGAAGCTTCCGTCTTCGTTACATTTTACATACACCAGGCCTTTGGCACCGATCTGGGGTCGTTTCACCCATTCTGTCAACGCATCTACTTGCTTTCGGGTGTAGCTGGCCGCTCCGGGGGCGGCGATCCCTACTACCAATTCCGCCTCATCAAATATCTTAAAGCCCTTGTTCTGGGCCACATCATTGAGTTCTACGAATTTCATATCGAAACGGAGATCAGGCTTATCGTTACCATAGTATTTCATGGCATCAGCAAAAGTCATTCTTTCCACTTCCCCAAGGTCTACCTTCTTCACCGTCGTAAAGAGATGCCTTACCAGGCCTTCGAAGGTCGTTAGAATATCTTCCTGCTCCACAAAGGACATCTCACAGTCAATCTGTGTGAACTCTGGCTGACGATCTGCTCGCAGATCCTCATCGCGGAAACATTTTACAATCTGAAAATACCGGTCAAAACCACTCACCATCAACAACTGCTTAAAAGTCTGTGGCGATTGTGGCAATGCATAGAATTCTCCTTCATTGATTCGGCTTGGCACCAAAAAGTCCCGTGCACCTTCAGGGGTGGACTTGATCAGTACGGGAGTTTCTACTTCCATGAAGTCCAAGCCGTCCATGAACTTCCGTGTTTCCTGCATCATGCGGTGCCTCAACTGAAGTTTTTCGCGCACAATCCTTCTCCTCAAGTCCAAATAACGGTACTTCATCCGAAGGTCTTCCCCACCGTCCGTTTCATCTTCAATCACAAATGGAGGCACCTTGGCGGCATTCAGCACTTCCAGTGAAGTCGTCTTCACCTCTATTTCTCCCGTTGGGATTTTATTGTTTTTGGAAGTTCGCTCGATCACCTCACCTGCGGCCTGGATGACGAATTCACGTCCCAGTGAAGCGGCTTTCTCCAGCAGCACCTGATCACTGGAACCTTCCTCAAAAATCAGTTGGGTAACACCATATCTGTCCCGTAGGTCTACCCATACCAAACCACCTTTGTTTCGTACCCGTTGTACCCATCCGGAAAGGGTCACTTCTTCGCCCACATCTCCTATCCGCAATTCCCCACAAGTATGTGTTCTTAGCATATTTTTAATTTTTAATTCAATACCAGTCGCCAAAGATAATAATTCGATCCACAGTTTACTATTATGACAAAAAGTATCCTGTTTTTTTTCTGCCTATTTGTAATTTAAACCTAAAAATATCGCCTTTATAAACACAATCCACACCTTTTTATTTCGTTAATATCTAAAGATTTAGCAAAAACGCCCAATTGAAAGTAAAAAATGGCTGAACTTCTTGCTATTTGACCAAAATTTAAACTTATTACAAGATCATTTTAATTACCAAAAATCAACATTAGGGAATGAAGAAGACATGGATCGCAGCAGCAGGAATCGTGTTGCTGACGGCAGCGGGTTATGGCTTGTACGAAACCAAGCTAAAGCCTCAGCGTGAAGTTGTAGATGCAGAAGTAACCGCAATAGAAATAGAAGAGAACGAAGCGGTTAAGGAAGAGAGTTTACTCTATGGAATTAATGTAAACGAACTGGATATAGTAGAGGGAAAAGTAGCCAGAAACCAAACCTTATCCACGATTTTGGCGCCCTTTGACGTGCCCTACCAGATCATCGATCAAATCGCCAGGAAATCAAAAGATATTTTTGATGTTCGCAAGATTGCCTTCAATAAAAAATACACCGTACTCACCTCTAAAGATAGCAGCTCCACAGCAGAATTTTTTATTTACGAACCTAACGCCGCAGAGTTTGTAGTATACAAATTAGACGGCAAGGACATTTACAAAGAAGCAAAACCGGTAGAAATACGCAAAAGGGAAATCGCTGGCAGAATCACCTCTTCCCTTTACGTCAATATGACCGAGCAAGGCATCACACCAGACCTTATCGATGAATTTGCGGACCTTTACGGCTGGAGCGTGGACTTTCAGCGCCTCCAAAAAGGCGACAAATACAAAGTGGTGTACAATGAAAAAGTAGTTGATGGCCAAGTAGTCGGCATCGAACCCATCGAAGTCGCCTATTTTGAACATATGGGCGAGCCCTATTATGCCATTCCTTTTGAGCAAAACGGCCAGGTATCCTTCTTTGACCTGGAAGGCAATAGTTTCAAAAAGGCTTTCCTTCGAGACCCCGTGAAATTTACCAGAATCAGCTCCCGATATAACCTGAGAAGATACCATCCGGTTCAAAAACGCTACAAGGCCCACTTGGGGACGGATTACGCAGCACCGAGAGGAACAGAGATCCGATCAGTAGGTGATGGTACCATCATCGCCGCCAGCTACACAGGAGGCAACGGGAATTATGTCAAAGTAAAACATAATGGCACTTACACCACCCAATACCTGCACATGTCCAAAATCGCCTCCGGCATTCGCAATGGCGTACGTGTAAAACAAGGTCAGGTCATTGGTTACGTGGGAAGCACCGGCTTGGCTACAGGGCCGCACTTGTGCTTCAGATTTTGGAAGCATGGAAAGCAGGTAGATTGGCTAAAAGAAGACATCCCACCATCCGACCCGATCTTAAAGGATAATGTAATGGCTTTTGAACGGGTGAAAACAGAAAAAACCGATCAATTGGCTTCGATTCCTTACCAAGAGAATCCAGAAGACAAGCTGATCACGCAAGCCACTGAGTGATTTATTCCTAATAAAGAACCCTTAAGGAGGCTGCCCATTATCAATGGGCAGCCTCCTTTTTATTATTAGAGCAATAAAAAAATGGTACTAAATATCATTATTAATCGTTTACAAAAGACTGCTTATTAACTAATCCGTTCCGTTTAATAGTGGTACCTCTTTATTAGTCCCTTTTCTATGCTACAGAATCAAAGTAATTTTCTATCATTGTATTTAAAATCTTTATATTTGCCTCATGGATAAAAAAGTTTTACTAATGATTTTGGATGGTTGGGGCTTGGCCACCAACCCTGAAGTTTCTGCGATTGACAAGGCAAACACGCCATTTATCGACAGTCTTTTTGAAAAATATCCACACGCCAAATTGGATGCTTCTGGCTTGGCGGTGGGCTTACCAGAGGGACAGATGGGCAACTCAGAAGTAGGGCATATGAATATCGGTGCCGGAAGAGTTGTTTACCAAGATTTGGTAAAAATCAATAAAGCTGTCGAAGAAGGGGATCTAAAGGACAATCCAATTTTGAAGGAAGCTTTTGCCACAGCAAAAGAAAACCAAAAAAAGGTACATTTTATCGGGTTAGTATCTGATGGAGGTGTGCACGCCCATATTAAACACCTAAAAGGCCTCTGTGATGCCGCCAAGGCCAATGGCATCGAAGAGCCTTACATCCATGCCTTTACCGATGGAAGGGACACTGACCCCAAAAGTGGGCTCGGCTTCTTGGAAGACCTTGAGCGCCATTGTGAACAATCTGTAGGCAAGGTAGCTTCCGTTATTGGCCGTTATTATGCCATGGACCGTGATAAGCGCTGGGAAAGGGTAAAATTGGCGTATGATGCCATGGTGCTGGGAGAAGGTGAAAAATCCAAAGACCTACCAGCGGCCATCCGTAAGTCTTATGCCAATGGCGTCACTGATGAATTTATCCGGCCAATTGTTCAAGTAGATGAAAAAGGTAAGGCCATCGCTTCGATCGAAGAAGGGGATGTGGTGATCTGTTTCAATTTCCGTACGGATAGAGGACGTGAAATAACCCAAGTACTGACACAGCAGGATCTCGAAGATTACAAGATGAAAAAGCTCGACCTGCACTATGTGACATTTACCAATTATGACGAGACCTTTAAAGGAGTTTCTGTCATTTTCGAAAAGGACAACCTCAAAAATACCCTCGGTGAAGTCTTGGCCAAAAGTGGCAAAAAACAAATCAGAATTGCCGAAACGGAGAAATACCCGCATGTTACCTTCTTTTTCAGCGGAGGCCGTGAATCAGAATTTGAGGGAGAATCCCGCATACTCTGCAGCTCACCCAAGGTAGCTACCTATGACCTTCAGCCAGAAATGAGCGCATACGAAATTGCCAAAAAGATCAATGTTGAGCTCGACAAAAGAGAAACGGATTTCGTTTGCCTTAATTTTGCCAATGCGGACATGGTCGGTCATACAGGCGTATTTGAAGCAGCTGTAAAAGCCTGTGAGGCAGTAGATGAATGCACCAATTCTGTCATCTCCACTGCCCTGAAAAATGATTATTCTATCATCGTCATCGCCGATCATGGCAATAGTGACAAAATGCTCAATGAAGACGGTACACCAAATACTGCACACACCACGAACTTAGTTCCGTGTATTATGGTTGACAAGAAAGACCAGTTGGAAGTGAATGACGGGAAGTTGGGAGACCTTGCGCCTACTATTCTAAAAATGATAGGTGTAGACATCCCTGCAGAAATGACTGGTGATGTGTTGCTAAAATAAAAAGTCTTTTGAAAAAGTTATTTTCATTACTACTGATGCTAGGGCTGCTTTTTTCCTGCAATGAAGGAGAAGAGCAGCCCTTGGCAAATCCGACCCAAATAGACAAATATTTTCCGCTCAAAAGTTTTGTGATCAACCAGCTCGATGAGCTGAAAGACCATAAAGTCCATAAAATCACCATGATCAACGGTGAAGAAGCATCTACGGAAGTGGTCCTCAATAAAGAACAATGGCGAAAAGAGCTCGATGCCTTCATTCAAGCGGACATCAATAAAGCCGCTAATTCAACAGCCTATGAAGAGCAGAAAAAAGGAAAGGAAAAACGCTACCTCCTAAAGCCCGAAGCCAAAGGAAACATCAAGGAGATTAGAGTGACATACCAGTCCTCAGCCAATGACAAAGTGAAGCAGGTGACCTTTGTCGCCGAATCTGAGAACTTCTTTTATGAATCCAGCACCACAGGCACCCTGAAAATCGATGAATCCAGTGGGTTAATCTCTACTTATTCGGTGGAAGGCACACAAAAAGTCTGGTTTCTATCTCCTAATGAAATCGCGGTAAAAGGAAATGTAGTGGAGTAAGATGATATACTTAAAGAACCAAAAAGGGCTACAACTGATCTCAGTTGTAGCCCTTTTTGGTTTTAAACCCACAGGACAAAGCATCAACAATTTCCTGTATATACTTTTGATTAATTATTCTTGGTCGTGTCCGTTTTGGATTTCGACTTGCCGAAGAGTCCTTTCAAAGCATCTTTCACTTCATCTGCTGCTTTATTTTGTGCTTCCTCGACCTTTTTATTCAATTCTTTTTTTGCGCTGTCTTGGGCTGCTTCAGCCTTGGCCTTCATCTCCTGCTTAGCACTGTCCTCATGAGCCTTAAACTGCTCTTGGGCTTGGTCTTGAAGCTTTTTGCCCTCAGCCGACGCGCGGGATTTCAATGCATTGGTAAGCATGGCCTCCATGCTATCTCCTCCCGCCAAACTCACCTTTGGCGAAGAATATGTCCCACCCAAATTAATGGCAACAGGTATTTTGGTATCTCCTGTGGCCTCTGTACCTGCGATACCCGCCAGCAGATTATTAGCTTGGCTTCCCAACTTACCAGCAGGCACCTGCATGTTGATCAAGTAATTCACACTGCCATCGAAGCCAGTGCTACCTTGTATTTTAGCCTCATAATCCCACAATTTCACATTAAATGGCTGGACTTCCAGCATACCATCTTTTATGGCAGCTTGTAGGTTGATATCCTTGAGATTGATGGTATTGCCATTCTTGAGCTTGGTAAGTGAAGTAATGCCATTTACAATCTGGCTATTTTGAAGGGCTGCCTGGGCCACTTTGATCAGTCCGCTACCATCCAATGATGAAAGCACCGGCATCATGTCTTGGCCCAAATTTCCTGACAGGGAGAAGTTGGTCGTAAAATCCCCATCCAAGTGCTGTGCGATTGGGACAAAGGCTTTCACGGTATTAAAATACTTAAAGGCCTCCTGAATACTCATGGCAATGACATTGAAGTCCATATTGAACTTCGGATCTTTGATGTCCTGGGTATTGTATGCTCCATTCAGAGTCAACTGACCTCCCAGTGTCCGCATCCCGGCATCCTTAAACGTCAAAATACCATTCTTAAGGGTCATTGTCCCTTTCGCATCACTGAACACCAAATCATCATAGAGCACTTCATCTGCCTGAACATTCATCGTAAAATCAATGTTCTGGGGCAATTCGATAAGTTGAAGCTCGGTGGTATCCGCCGTTGTAGATTCGCTTTCGGTCATCCACTCATTAATATTGAACTTGGTAGAGCTGATATTGAGCTTTCCTGAAAGTACTTCATTTTCCTCAAAGACATAAGCAATATAGTTGGCCAAGCTACCATTGGCTTTCACGGGGCTTTCGCCTAGCCTTGCGTCAAAACTAGTTAAGTTGATCGCCTGAGGGCTAAAGTCCCCTGTGGCTTCATGGATGCGAACACCTTGGGGAAGGTCCTTATCGGTGTAATAAAAATCCGTAAGGCTTACTTGTCCCCGGGTATCCAGGCGATTATACCGTTCCGCTTCCACATCGGCATAGCTTCCTTTTGTGTCAATATCGGCTTTTACCTTGCCGTCCATGATCACTTCTTCCATCGGGAAGATCTTACTGATCTTACCAAGATCCACCGATCCGTGAATAGAGCCATCCCAGTTGAGCTCTTCCAAATCCCTGATGGCCATATTGCCATTGACTTCTTCCCCTTCGAGCTTAAAGCCAAACTTGGACAAGTCCACTAAGAAATCATTCATCTTACCGCTATTATTGACGATAATAGTATGCACGTTCAGCTCTTCGATGGGTGCAGGGTACTCCTCGCTTTTCACATAGCCATTGGTAAGGGTCATCTTGGCATCAATGGCTGGGATGATCTTCGCTACGCTGTCATAGCGGCCTTTGGCGGCAGCATCCACATCCAATATCCCCTTCAGTTCCATGCCTTCTATTGGGAAGATAGACGTGAGCTCCTCTAGGTTCAGTTTCCCTTTGAGCGCTCCATCAATATCATAAGTCACCAAATTCTCCAGCAATAACCTTCCCGAAACGGGATTGGAACCGAAATTAAGGTTGAATGCAGGAATATTGACTTGTGTGTTATCCAGGTTATTGGTTTCATTTTTCACAGACATGTCCACATTGATGTTGCTGACAGGTTTTGGCAAATCGGGATACTGAAACATCCCATCAGTTACCTTCAGACCAATGTCAAAAGCCGGAAACTGGGTTTCGCTATAAGTCCCCTTAAAATAACCGCCAAAATCCATGGTCCCAGAAGTCTTGATTCCATCAAAAGACTCCGTATACACCCCTGGTACTAATGAGAGGACACTTTTGAAGGTATTTTCCCTTCCTTCGAAGGTAAGGTCAAACTCTATGTCTTCGGAAGGCATGGCCAGAAAGCCATCTATGCCAAACAAAAATTCATTCAGACCAAACTGTCCCTCACCGAAAGTAAACTTCATTTGGTTCATGTCCACTTGGATCTCCGTATCAGCCGTAAAGACTTTATTGGTCAAATAGTTGACCTCTTCAAAATCCATCCGCACGATATTGGTCTGGATCTTTCCATCCAGACCATACACATCGGTAGTAAAGTCACCATAGCCTTCCATGTCAAAATCCTCCAGTGCCATGAAGTATTTTAACTGCCGATCGTCGTAGACAAAATTGACATCTTCTATTTCCATCAGATCAATGCCCAATTTGAAATTTGAAGGTTCTTCGGGAACTGTAGGTTCTCCCGTATCCTTGGCGATGTCGTAATTAGCCGTACCATCTTCCAGCACTTTCACATAAATGCTCCCCCCTTTCAGGTGCAATCCTGTCAGC
Source organism: Echinicola soli (assembly GCF_006575665.1). NCBI lineage: Bacteria > Pseudomonadati > Bacteroidota > Cytophagia > Cytophagales > Cyclobacteriaceae > Echinicola > Echinicola soli. The sequence continues at coordinate 1,511,899 of NZ_CP041253.1, read as the reverse complement.
TCCGGATAGTCCCCAAAAATCACCGACATAAGATTAAAGTCAATTTGAAAGTTATTGATATGGGCCAGGGTATCACCTTCAAAGGGCGCATTACCACGCACACCAAATTCATTTACAGTCGCAGAAATATTGGGAAAGCGCTTCAGGACACTCAGGCCAATCTGATCCACATCATAATAAACCTGTGCATCCACGGCATTGGCTATTTCCTTGTCGATCCTTTCCACGATCTTATCTTTGAAAATAAAAGGAGTGGCGATTAGCACCACAAGCAAAAAAGCAAAAACGGACAATATGATAATCAGGGTCTTTTTCATAGCAATGTCAAAATTAGTGATACATGTTCCTTGCCTGGAACTAAAAATATGATAACCAGCAAGACTGTTACAAAGTTATCAAATTTGATGCCTCAATAAAAAAGGGAACACACTAATGTTCCCTAAACCTGAAATTTTATGCTTTTAACCCTTATTTACGGGATTATACGGACATTAACTTAAAATGGTAGTCCACATTTTCCTTTTTGAAATGGGTAATCTGTTTTCTGAGGTGATAAAAAGCTTCGAGCAGAGGTGCATTATCAAGCCCCCCAGCATCGATGGCTTTAAAACCTATCAATTCGATCAGCTTTTTTACGCGGTATTTGTCAAAATCATTGTCTCCACAGAAATAGGTTTCCTTAACCAGTTCTAGTGGATCGGATTTAGGATAATCTAGTCCTAGATTGTTAAATCCCTTCAATACACGTTTATAACCTGATTTTTCTTGAATATACCTGGTATTACATCCGAAATTCGGATTATACTTTCCATTGGTGCAGTCCAAGACTAATTTGTCTTTTGTTTCCAATCTCGAAAGACATTTGCATACCAAAGGCAAGAATTCGTTTTCACAACAGACCATGATGACATCAGCCTTGTCCATTGCTTCGCAATAGCCAAATACTTTGTCCTTTTGCATCTTTAGAATCTTCCATTCTATTTGCCTGGCTTCAAACTCCTCCCTTACTCCAAATACAACTTCTATACCTCGGGAAATATATTTATTCCCTAAAGTCACTGACAATTTTGTTCCTCCAATAATTCCTAACGTCATGCTTACGCGGTCTTTAAAATATCCTGTATAGTTTTAACGAAAAAGGTGTGGGTTTCTTTCCTTGGTGAGGGGAAAGAAGTTGGGTGATTTGCACAACTGGTATTAGCCACTTGTGCAATCATATGAAAACTAAAAAAAAAATTGTTCTAGACCAAACATTTTCACACCTAATTATCTGAAAATAAGCACAATACATTTTACTTTAGGCAAAGAACCAAAAACAGGCTTTAAAAACTGTTTTTCCTACACTTTTTACCAGTGATTTCTAACCGTTCCCAACAATTCCTCATGGATCTTTTCGTTACTGCCTACCAATTCTCGCCCAAAGATGTAATCATCACCACCACTGAAATCAGTCACTTTACCTCCCGCTTCCTGTAGAATTATCACACCACCAGCCACATCATAGGAATTAAGGTTATACTCAAAATACCCATCCATTCTTCCAGCTGCCACGTAGCAAAGGTCCACTGCCGCACTTCCGATACGTCGTACCCCATGCGAATGCTGGATAATGTCCTTCAGCAAGCCCAAGTATTTATCCACCTCCTCGAAAGCACTGTAAGGGAATCCTGTTGCAATCAGACCCGCGGACAGGGAAGGGGTCGGGCTAACGCAAATAGGGGTGTCATTACAGAATGCACCACCGCCCTTGGTCGCGTAAAAGCATTCATTGTTATTGACCTCGTAAACTACTCCAAGCACGATTTCCCCGTCCTGCATGAGGGCAATGCTCACAGAAAACACAGGTACACCGTGAACAAAATTGGTGGTTCCATCCAAAGGGTCTACGATCCAATTGTAAACTTCTCCATCCTTGCTGATTGTGCCCTCTTCGGTGATAAATCCAGCTTCAGGCAAAATTTCCTGGAGTCCGCTCACCACGATCTTTTCGGCCTCCTTATCCACATAAGATACCAAGTCATTAAACCCTTTGTGCTCTACCTTATTAAGGTCAAAGCTCTGTCTCTCTCTTCTGATAAAAGCGCCAGCTTCTCTCGCTATGGCAATGGTGTTGTCTAAAAGTGTGCTTATTTCCATTAGTTAGTTCTTTCCTGCTACTGTGATTACTATTTCTCCTTTTATAGTGTTCTCTTGATAATAGGCAATAAGCTCTTCCAAGGTTCCCCTAATGTTTTCTTCATACATTTTGGTGAGTTCCCTGGAGACACAGACCAGTCTGTCCTCACCAAAAGCCTCCTTAAATTGAAGAAGTGTTTTTAAGAGCCGATGGGGCGATTCATAAAATATCATGGTTCGCTGTTCTTCCAGTAGATTTTCGATCCTGGTTTTTCGTCCTTTTTTATGAGGCAAAAAACCTTCAAAGACAAATCGATCGTTAGGAAGTGCTGAGTTTACCAATGCCGGCACAAATGCTGTCGCTCCGGGCAAACAATTTACCTCCAGCTTCGCTTCCCTGGCGGCCCTCACCAGCAGGAATCCAGGATCTGATATGGCCGGTGTACCCGCGTCACTCACCAATGCAAACTGCTCTCCTGCTTCCATTCGCGCCACCAGCTTCTCTACGGTCTTGTGCTCATTAAAAATATGGTAGCTCTGAAGGGGTCGCTGGATTTCCAGATGCTTTAGTAATTTCCCAGTGGTTCGTGTATCTTCTGCCAAAATTACATCTACACTTCGGAGCACCTCTATTGCCCGCAGGGTAATGTCCTGAAGATTACCAATGGGAGTGGGCACCAAATAAAGGTGCGGCTTTATGTCCTCGGTCATCAGATCAGCTTATCGATGGCCGAGGCCAGTTTTCTATCTTTCTCGGTGACCTTATTTCCAGCATCATGGCTCGTCAGGGCTATGGTCACTTTATTATACACATTGCTCCAGTTGGGATGATGGCCTTGTCCTTCTGCCAAGAAGGCTACCCTGGTCATAAAAGCAAATGCCTCCTGAAAATCTGAAAATTCGAATTCCCTTACAAGTTGATCATTTTTCTCTTCCCACATAGCATAATTTTTATAGCGAAATAATTCCTTCTATTTTGGCTGCCCGCTCATAAACATCTACAATCGACTGGCTGTCCTTCATCATTGCCTTAATGGTAGCACTGACATAGGTGCCTTTTGCCGATTCCTTAAAGATCACTTCATGCTTGGGCAGCAAATCTTTCACTTCATCTTCCTTACCACTTGGAACGATAAATTTAAACATATAAAGCGCTGGGAAACTGGTTTGCTCATCAAGTTTCTCTTTGAAAGCGGCCTTATTAAATTCCCTCTTCATCATAATAGTCGAATTTACTGTATTAACACGACAGATAAAAAATTAAATCCATAAACAAGAAAATCCCATTCTCAAAGGAGAATGGGATTTCAATCTATAATGGTATCTTCTTAGAAGAATTTATACCTATAATCCTTCACTTCTGCCAATTCCTCAGCAGCCATCATGATCATATAAGCTGTACGCTGTTGCTCGTTGGCCTGCAGCTGATTTTGGTACATGGTATAGTCAGCGACTTCACCTGCTGGCGTCTTGCTGTTAAGTTTGGCCACGATCACTCCAATATCTTCTTTTATAGGCTGGGTAAATTCCCCTGTCTCCAATCCAAACACCGCACCTACTGCTTTTGGCGCATAGCCGATACCAGGAATGGTGTTTTCACTTAATTTTAAGCTTGGAGCAGTACCTATAGAGGCTTCATTTGGGAATACTGCTTTCATGTCCTGTAAGCTTTCCTTTCCGGAAAGTTTTTCGGCTATCATTTCAAATTTCTTTTTCCTCAGCACTTCATCCTTCACCACGCCTCTTACTTGGTTCAGCTCCACGTCGCCTTCTTCCGTCTTACCTTTCAGCAGGGCTACCACATAGGCATTTTCCAATTCAAACACCTGTGAAACACTTCCTACCGAAGCATCATTAAAGGCCCATCTTACCACTTCTCTGGCACCTGTAAGATTATTGATAGACCTGGCATTGGTAGCGAGGCCACTCGCATCCATAACACGATACCCTTCCTCCTTGGCATTGGTCTCGAATTGATCGGCATTGCCGGTGTTGGCTGCAAACATGTCAGCGTCTCTGAACACCTCATTTCTAGTGGCATCACTTGGCACAAGTTCTTTCTCCAGTACTGCGATTTTCACCACTTCAGTTTTTGGCAGTGCTGTCACATTAATGATATGAAAGCCATATTCGGTTTCGATCAGTTTACCGATAAGCCCGGTTTCTTTCCTTACAAATACCGCATCGGCAAAAGGCTCCACAAAGTCTTCCTTTGCAAACCATCCCAAGTCACCACCACGTTGGGCGGTACCGTCCTGTCCATATTGCTGCGCAGCAGCAAAGAAGTTTCCTCCTTCTTCCAATTGGGCCAATACCGTCTCCGCCTGGGATCTCACATCTGCTTTCGCAGCATCGTCCATACCCTGCGTGCTGAAAAGTATATGACTTGCTCTCATGCGTGGAGTGCCCTCATATTTCTCAGAAAGCTTATAGCTCACATAGGTACTTCTATTGGTAATGAATGGCCCGTAAACAGTACCTACTTCAGGCTCTTCCACATTTGATGTAAAATCAGCTGGAAGCGTCTGTCCAGGAAGGAAGGTTCTGTATGGGTTGGATATTTCTGAGTTCCTCAGTACAAAAACAGAATCGTTATCAGCAGCACGAAGCTCCTCGGTCAATTGGCTGATCTCACTGATCACCGCCGCAGAATCCTCACCATTTGGATAAAGATTAAACGTCACATAGGAAAGATCCCGCGTGTTCTGCGCTTCGAATTCCTCTCTGTTTTCAGAAAGATACGCCTCAAGGTCCGCATCTGTAATGTTCACGGCAGAATCAGAAACCGCATAATAAGGAACAAACAAGTGCTCAATATCCGCAATGCTGTTTTGCATCTTATATTGCATCGCTCCTTGTTCCTTGGTAGCATAAGATGATGATGAAAGCAAGTTGTCATACTTAATACGTAACCTGGAATCGGCAAAAGTCTGCTCTTGCTGTGCCCAGAAAGCACGTTGCTGAGGAGAAGCAGATTCCAAAGATTGTAAGAAAGAGATCAACTGCTGGCGATCAAACTGTCCGGTTTCCGGATTGGTAAGTTGTTGGCGAAGCTCGGCTACGATGTTTTTACCTTGTACCATATCTACCAACTCAGCATCAGAGATGGTCATACCCAGTTCCTCATACTGCTCTGAGAATACACGCTTCACCACCATGGCTTGCCATGCTTGCTCACGCACACTGTTCATTTCATTTTCCGTTGGATTTCGCCCGGTGTTTTGCACATAATTTTGCTTAAACCGCTCCACCTGTGCGATATATTCGTCATAGGAAATTTCTTCCCCATTGATTTCTCCCACCACGGTATCTCTACCACCTAAGAGCATTGAATTTGGGCCCAATAAATCTCCTCCTACCAGGAAAAGTATCAACCCTACCGCAATCACTCCGATTGCAAGACCTGTTCTCTGTCTAATTTCTTTTATTAAAGCCATTCTTCTAGTTTTTGAAGTGTCGCAAAATAATTACATCTGGCGGTAAATTCAAAATATTATCGCCCCCAATAATCACTTCTTCACTTCACTTACGTATTTATTTTAAGTTTCACTGTATCAATTCGGTGCTCCTGCTTGGAAACTACCGTAAAAGTAAATGGTCCGTACACCGCAGACTCTCCTTTTTTGGGGATATTTTCTGTTATGGACAGGATAAAACCTGATAAGGTGTCATAATCTCCCTCAGGTAAATTCCAATCGTACTTTTCATTGAGATAATCGACTTCATGTCGGGCACTAAGGAGGTACTCGTCATCCGAGAGCTCCTGCTCGATCAGGTCGTCGTTATCATACTCGTCTTCGATCTCACCAAAAATCTCTTCGATGATATCTTCCATACTGACAATTCCACTGGTACCGCCAAATTCATCCACTACCAGTGCCAAGCTTTTTCGCTCAGAGATAAATTGTATCAAAAGCTCGTTGACCAGCGCGGTCTCCGGAACAATGATGATAGGGGTAAGGATGTCATTAATTTCCTTGGGCTTCTTAAAAAGCTCCAAGTGGTGGCAATAACCGATCACATCGTCGATGTTCTCCTTGTAAACGATGATCTTCGAATGCCCACTTTCCATAAAGGTGGACTTGAGCTCCTCAATGCTGTCCTGCACATCCACGGCCACGATATCTGTCCTGGGGACCATGCAGTCTCTGGCCTTTACTTTCTTGAACTCTACGGCATTGTCAAAAATCTTAGTATCGATATCGGTAGCATCATCACCTTCTGTCTCCAAGTTGTTTTGTATAAAACTGTTCAGGTCAGTTATTTTGAAGACAGGCCGGTCTTCGCTATAATCCAAGCCCAAAATCCGGGTGATAAAAAACCGTGACATGCCCACTACCAGCCACACAATAGGATACATCATATAATAGATGATCATAAATGGAAGGGCAAAAAAGCTAAGCAGGTTATTCGGGTTCAGCATGAATATGCTCTTAGGGATAAACTCCGCAGTGATCAGCACGATCAAAGTGGATAGCACCGTCTGGATAAGCATGACCGTCACCTGATTGTTCAGACCATCTAAGCCGTCTGGCAAATACTGTAGGTAATGGGCAATGGACGGCTCTAGCAAATAGGCCATAAAAATACCATAAACTACCAGTGAGACGGTATTACCCAGAAGGGTGGTACCAATAAACTGGCCTGGATTTTTCATAAATCCCGCTAACACCTTCCCCGTGAAATCCCCTTGCTTATTCTGAAGCTCTATGTGAAGCTTGTTAGCTGACACAAACGCTATTTCCAAACCAGAAAACAAGGCCGAAAACATTAAGGTGATCAAAACATAAACAAGGTACTGATATTCCATTATTTGCGCTTTTTCTTACCCATTTCACCTTGAGATGATTGCTCGTCTTGCTCTGCCCACTTGGTCTTTAAGTACTTATACCAAAACAGCAACGCCACCGCAAACATAAACACAGGATAAGAAAAGGTAATCCCCTGCGTCATCGTCAGATGTGTACCAATAATAACCAGCGCTGCTGACAGTGACAGCAAAATAATTCCTTTTAATCTCATACTATTCTTCCCCTTCCTGTATTGGCAATCGGCTGTCTACTATATTGTATAATGTATAATTACTGAAAGACTGATCTGACTCAAGGCCAGTGCCCTTGATCAGTGTCTCGTCGGCTTTTTCAATGGTGAAAAACTTCTCTGTAAAAATAATCTCTTTTCGTTCATTCCAAAACAGCTCCTCTGTATTCAGTTTATCTCCCTTTTCCATATTGTGGACCCTTACGTCCCCTTCTCCCCTATACAACTTGGTCTTGTTATCATAATAGGCCTTATCAGCCCTGATCGTAGAGGTAAGCTTCCCTTCTACATCAAAAAAATGAATCTGTATCCCATCCGGAAACTCCATGTCCTGATTATCAAAGACCAGTTGTTTACCCGCAGTAAGTTTGATACGCACCACTGCCGAGTCACTCCTGAATACTTCCATATCGGTAGTTATCCTCATAGGGCCATTATAATCTTCCAGCTGGCTTGTGTCCACACTTTCCCTACAGGAAAATCCTGCCATTACCGTCAAAAACACTATTACCAGATTCCTAATCATGCAGCAAATTTATCAATAAAATCGGGTTAATCCCTATTACTCAGTGGGGAATAAAAAAAAGGCGGTTTCGTGAACCGCCTTTTCATAGTTGACTATTGTCATTGACTAAATGACCTCATTAATCTCTTGTTCTAAGGGTCACTGATTGACCGACCCAACATCCAGTATTGATCGTTTGGCCTTCTTGGTAGCCTTCTGTAAACAGCTCCTCTTTGGAAGGGAATCTTGCTTTGGCATTGGCCATTCCTGAGTTGTTACCAGCTTTGGCAAATGCTTCATAAGCAGCGATGAATACAGAGTAATCTTTCACACGGCTCTGTCCACCTCTACAGTCGTTGGATGAGCCCATGTACAAGCTACCGACAAAGTTCCATACATCAGCTGTTTTGGAAGAGTCAAAGTCCAGCACCTTTAGTGCAGATTGGCGAGCAGTTGACTTCTTGCCCTGTTGTGCCTGGGCTTTGGCAAGGTCATAATATACTTCCGCCCGTTGATTATCATTTTCTGCCAGTTCCAATGCTTTGGTAAATAATTTTTCGGCCTTGGCATGTTCCTTACTTTGCATGGCCCGCATACCTCTTACTTGGGAAGTAGAGAAAGTAGGGCTATCGTTATCCACGATTTCCAGTGCCTTGGTAAAGGCTTCTGAAGAAGTACACTTGTACTGTACAGAGTACTGGAATACTCTCTTGGCCAATGTAATATCGCTTGGATTTGCTATCATTTGTGGAGCCAGCTTGTTTTGGATAAAATCACAGTCGATGATTTCCATGTTTACAAGAATCTGGTCCAAAGTGGTCTTTTGTCCGGAGACATCTTCACCTGCAGCTTCCGCTTTGTCCAATCTGGCATAAAGCCCATCGTATATATCCAGCACTTCTTCATCAGAATATGCTTGGTTATAGGCGTAATTTCTGTATACCAAGTCAAAGTACGCAGGTACTAATCCAGCAGTATTGATTTCACCATTAAGTTCGATGTCTTTGGCAAAGTATGCAGCAGCATCCCCTACTTTTTCCTTGTCGCCTCTGTAATAATTATAGGCATAATAAGCTTGGTTTTCGATCCAGCTGGCAGTATTGTCGTATTTTTCGCCGCGTAGATTATATATCGTCATTACAGAATCTTGGTAAATCTTCTTCTGTGCTTCGTCTGTCGTCTCTTTTGAAGCACCATCGTAAACAGTAATGCCATTGATATAGATGGCTTCGTTTAGATCGGGGGCATTTACCAATAGCCAGTGAAGTGGTTTCGTAGCTTGGATAAATTGATCCGCTTTCATGTAATCGTTGTAGGCAGCGTTGTACTCCCTAGCTTTTGCTTCCATTTTTTTGTCAGAAGGCCAATTCCATCCCTCCTGAGCCTGAGCCAAGCCCACGAAAACAAAAGACAATAACCCAAATAATGCAAATTTAGCTTTCATACTCGTTTCGTTTATTCAAATACTTTTTTGTAGAACCAACTGTTGTCATTGATGGAAAATCCAAGAGAAAATTTCACATATTCCTCCTTGACTAAGCCACCGTCTGTTGTACCTCTCTGTCCAAATTTTACTGCAAAATTTAACAGAGATAAACTGTTCATAGGAATAGATGCTCCAAAATTAATGCCAATATCATTGACTTTATTTTCACCTATAAGATATGGCGTCTGTTCAAATTCGATACCCCCACGGAAAGTGCTCCGCTTGAAAACACTCTCAATAGAGTAAATATCCGGGATAAATTGACCTCCCAGCCCTACCTTAAAGGATGTTCCGAGATCATCGTTTCTTCCTATAAAGGACTCATACTGCGTAAAATCCTGATGCTGAGCTTCAAGCCCAATCACAAATTTATTAATTTTTTCGAAAGATACGCCATAACCTAACTTATTAGGTAAATAAATATTTCCGCTTTCGTTATTAAATATCGTCTGTCCATCCGAATCCTCATCACTAGCTTCACCAATATCGGCCATTTTTGCGAAGACTTTTCCATTAAGGTCACCAAAAGCCTGATAAATGGCCCCAAAATTCAATCTACTACGGTCTCCAGTGCGCAATGCGTAATGAACACCGCCTTTAAATGAAAAATCGTTAATCGTCAGTCGGCTGTAGTATTCTGATTGTCCTCCGGCCATCACCCCGTCTTCATTCGTCAGTGTAATCTGCTGATGCTTGATCGTGGAGCCAAAAATATAGGAACCTTGTACGCCTACATTGAAATTCTTGAATAACTCGAAACCAGTGTTCAGGTAAACCTCACTGATCCCTCCACGACCTCTCATTCTACTTATCGAATTGAGCTCGGAATTGACCACTGGGGATTCGACCAAATGTTCATAATCCACGGTGCTCACCTGGTCCAGGCCCAGCCCGATTGTCCATTTTCTTGGCTTGACAGGTAGCGAAACGGTCACATAGCTCAGCCCTCCCCCATCCAAGGTAGACGAACTGCTTTCTGTAGAAGCCCGATAGCGCTTGTAATTAAAAGCCGCCTGGAAATTAAACACATTGTTCTTCACGGACAGGGCAGGGTTCACCTGGTTTACTGACCAAGCATCCCCATAACTGATGCCAAGTCCTCCCATGGCTTGGTTTTGGGTAAGGCCAGAATTGTTCATATCTCCCACACCAAGGGAACTGTATGTGGAAGAACCAACTTGTCCTTTTGCCTGTGTAAGTATGAAGATGGCGCAAAAAACGCCAAGTAGTTGCAGTCTAGTTTGTATTGACATTGTAATTTAAAATTCTATTCAATCCGTGCAGGACCAAATTGGGGATTACAAATATGTAGTCTTTTGTTAAGCTTTCAAAGAATTTAGCATCGCCACCGCAAATAAACACCTTTAAATCTTGGTAATGGCTGCGATACTGGGAAATGATTCCTTCCATTTCGAAATACACGCCATAATAAACACCGCTTTTCATACCTTCCTGGGTATTATTTCCCATGAGGGGTGGAAATCCATCAGAAGGAACATGTTCCAACAAAGGCAATCGTGCTGTCTGTGCATGCATCGCCTTAAAGCGCATTTGTACGCCCGGGGATATCGCCCCACCTTGGTAGCAACTTGAGTGATCGATAAAATCATATGTGATACAAGTGCCCAGGTCGATGCTCAGAACTGCTGATCCGCCGGCCATCCGGTGGGCACCTATTGCTGCAGCTATCCGGTCCAAGCCCAGCGTGTGAGGTGTCTCATAAGCATTGGTGACCGGCAAGGGCATAGAGCGATCCAAAAACAAAAAGGAAAAAGGAAGCATCACTTCCAGTTCATTTTTCGACCACCTTACCGAACTCACCAGGACATGATCAAAATCCCATGGTCCTACCTTCAACAACAATTCATCCAAATATTCCTCCACACAGTCCTCCACCAGCTCTTCGCCATGAAACAAAGCCGATTTTATACGCGTATTCCCAATATCGATGATCAAATTTTTCAATACTTCTTCTTCGAAAGTCTCGCTACATTTACTTACTATTCAGGATGTTTTCTGTAAACAACATTATCCCGAATTTCGGCCCTAAATTAAGGATTTTAAAAAGTCCGTTTGAAATACATTCATTAAAATTAACTTTAAGCTTTCGTTTTTAACAAACTTTAACCCTTATGAAATCCTCCAAGACGTATGAAGCCATCGGATTGATGTCCGGAACCTCTGGCGATGGACTTGACATTGCCCACTGCAGCTTCCAGCAAAACGACAGATGGGATTTTAAGATCCTAAAAGCTGAAACCATACCGTTTCCGGGCACACTCGCCCATAGGCTTCTTCGGTCACATCTCCTTTCTGGTGAGCAGCTGTCCATGCTGGACGTTGATTTCGGAGCATGGATGGGAGAGCAAGTAAGTGGTTTCTGTCAAAAGCACCAATTAAAGCCTGCCATCGTCTGTTCGCACGGCCACACGGTTTTCCACCAGCCACACCTCAAGATGACCAAACAGATCGGCTCAGGCTGGAGCTTAAGGGAAAAAGCGGGACTTCCTGTCATCAATGATTTTAGAAGTCTCGATGTGGCACTTGATGGACAAGGGGCTCCACTGGCACCTGTGGGAGATCACTATCTCTTCCCTGAATATGACGGCTGCCTAAACCTTGGGGGCATTGCCAATATCTCCATGATCCACCAAGGACAACGCATGGCCTTTGATGTGTCACCCTTTAACCTCCTGCTCAATGAAGTAGCAGCAAAAAAAGGGTTAATGTATGATGACCAAGGCATGCTTGCCGCAGCCGGCATTATAAACACTGCTTTTCTCAATCAGCTAAACGCCATTGACTTTTACACCCATACGGGAGCCAAATCCCTCGGCAGAGAAGAAATAGAAAGCATATTCTTGCCTTTGCTAAATCAACAAAATGATACCGTGGAAAATATTTTGGCCACATTGGTAGCGCACTATACCGAGCAGATCTCCCGGGTGGTACAACAGCTTTTTCCTCTCACCAAGCATAAACTCCTCGTCACAGGAGGAGGTGCGTACAACGCCTTTTTTATTGGTCAGCTGCAAAATAAACTGGGGAACCAAACCGAAGTCATTGTTCCGGACAGGTCCATCGTGGAATTTAAGGAAGCTTTGATATTTGCCTTTTTGGGGGTGTTGAGATTAAAAAATGAGGTAAACACCTTCGCCTCCGTGACCGGTGCCTCAAAGGACAGTTGTGGGGGAGTCTTCTATCCCTAGCCCAGCACGGCTAATGCCAAAATGCTTTGCTTCATCTTTTCTTTCCGCTAATTCCTGCTACTTGATATTTTTTCATGGTGCTTAACGCTAATTTTGACACGATCCATTGCCATCGAGTTTTAATAAATACAGGGTAATTTGAATACTTTTTCTTACATTAATGGGATTATCTTACGGTCTTTGGAAGACTGCATACCTAATGTACAACCCAAATAAAACAACCATGAACACTCGTATTTTATACAATTTACAAGTTATAAGTACAAAAAATAACCTGTCTTTACTTTTTTAACAAAATACATTCAATGATTAGCTATAAGAATAGCCTAATTATGAATTTTTTATATTTTTGTGCAACCCGATAATTCTTATCGTATGGATAAACTACTCAAACGGTTTGAGGACAGGAAACCTGAAATTGTTTTCGAATGGAGTGACAGCGAATCAGACGCTGAAGGCTGGGTAGTGATCAATTCCCGCCGAAACGGAGCGGCAGGAGGGGGCACACGAATGCGCATAGGCTTGGACAGACGGGAAGTGGAATCCTTGGCCAAGACGATGGAGATAAAATTTACGGTGTCGGGCCCTCCCATCGGCGGTGCAAAATCTGGGATCAATTTCGATCCCGATGATCCACGGAAAGAAGAAGTCCTTAAAAGATGGTTTGAAGCCGTCCTGCCCCTCTTGAAGAATTATTATGGCACTGGAGGGGATCTGAACATAGAGGAAATACATGAAGTAATACCCATCACGGAGTCATACGGGCTCTGGCATCCACAAGAAGGCATCGTGAACGGCTATTTTCACGCCACGGAACCACAAAAAATCAGAAAGATCGGTCAATTGCGGCAAGGCGTATCCAAGGTACTCGAAGACCCTCACTATACTCCTGACGGCCCAAAAAAATACACGGTTTCGGATATGATCACGGGCTTTGGGGTGGCTGAAGCAGTAAAGCATTATTACACGCTTTGGGACGGTGTGCTCAAAGGCAAACGCGCCATCATCCAAGGCTGGGGAAATGTCGCCTCTTCGGCGGCCTGTTTCTTGGCAGTGGAAGGCGTCAAAATCGTAGGGATCATCGATCAGGTAGGGGGGGTGATAAATACAGACGGATTTGCCCTGGATGAAATACGAAAGCTTTTCTTGGACCGAAAAGGCAATAAGCTGGTTGCTGATGAATTAATTCCCTTTAAGGCCATGGATCAAATTGTCTGGGATCTGGAGCATGAGGTATTTATTCCTGCCGCTGCTTCCAGACTGGTCACACAGGCTCAGCTGGATCGCCTTGTTGCGGGAGGACTTGAAGTAATTTCATGCGGTGCCAATGTGCCATTTGCTGACAAGGAGATCTTTGTCGGCCCCATAGCACTTTCAGCTGACCAGAGGATCGGGCTAATTCCTGATTTCATCGCCAACTGCGGCATGGCACGGACTTTTGCCTACCTCATGGAAGATCATAGTGAAGTGACTGACCAAGCCATATTTGAAGATGTCAGCCAAACAATCTTCAAGGCAATGAAAAAAACCGCTGATGAGCACCCCGCAAAAACGGGAATTGCTGAAAAATCATTTGAAATAGCGTTGCGGCAACTGGTATAACCATGTAAAACTATTTATCAGGAATAAAGATTAATAAAAAATTAATTTATTCCGACCATATGAATTTATTTTGGTGGGTTTGGTTCAAATTCTGTAGTTTAGGGGTGCGTATTCCTTCAACTACTTTCATCCCTAGCGGAAAAAGAATCAAAACCTAAGACGAATTAATCTAATTCTATTTTAATGAAGAACATTATTATTGCTTTTGGGATTATTTGGGGGGCAATGTTTTATACAGGCTCAGCCAGTCTCATGGCTCAAACCAGTCATCAAGCTACAGAAGTATCGGCACATCAGGAGGGACACCAAGATCAGGATGATCATCAGTCCGACACAGGACAAGCAAACGCCCATGCAGAGGGAGATGCAGAACATGCACACGCACCTGTTTGGCTGGTAATTCCTTTTGTGGCACTACTGCTGATGATCGCTACAGGCCCGCTATTCTACGAGCATTTCTGGCATCACAATTATCCTAAAGTGGCCATTATCTTAGCCTCCCTGGTAGTGCTCTATTATATTTTTGCCATGCATAATACGCATGCTCCTGTACACGCACTAGCCGAATACCTGCAGTTCATCGCACTGCTTGCCTCCCTGTACATTGCATCTGGTGGGATTATGATTAGCATTGACAAAAAATCCACACCACTGGCCAATGTCACCCTATTGATCGTAGGATCGATCATCGCTAACTTTATCGGTACGACAGGTGCTTCTATGCTGCTCATCAGGCCATTTATTCGCCTAAACAAAAATAACATCCGCGCTTACCACATTATTTTCTTCATCTTTATGGTGAGTAATGTCGGAGGCTCCCTCACACCGATCGGTGATCCTCCATTGTTCCTGGGCTTCCTTAAAGGAGTGCCCTTCTTCTGGACATTGGAGCATAACTGGCCCGCCTGGGGGATCGCATTGATCATTCTCGCTCTCGCCTTCTTCTTCATCGATAAGAAGCTGGGCCGAGCCGCCAATGATGACGAAATCGAGGATACCGCCACATACTCAAATAAAATTTCCCTTATCGGATCTAAAAATTTCCTGTGGCTTTTGGTCGTGATCATATCAGTGTTCCTGGATCCTAACGTATTGGATTGGGTACCGGCGATCGTTTATGATGGTACCAAGTTCTCCTTTATACGAGAACTCATCATGTTTTCTGTCGCTTTCTTTTCTTATAAATTTGCAGATAAAAGAGCCATCCAAGGCAATGAATTTAACTTCGAGCCCATCCGGGAAGTGGCCTTTATATTTATCGGGATCTTTGGCACCATGATGCCTGCACTGGAGCTGGTAGGTAATTTTGCCAAGTCACCAGCAGGAGCCGAACTGATCACCCATAACAGCCTTTACTGGGGCACAGGCCTACTCTCTGGATTCCTGGATAATGCACCGACTTACCTTAACTTTTTGGCAGCAGCAATGGCCTCCAGAGGAGCTAGCATTGGTGATGTGGAAATGGTGAGGAAGTTTGCCATGGATGGATACCACGATTCGGCCTTCCAGCTGATGGCAATATCCATTGCATCCGTGTTCTTCGGTGCCATGACCTACATCGGAAATGGCCCCAACTTTATGGTAAAATCCATCGCGGAGCAATCAGGCATTAAAATGCCCTCCTTCTTTGGATACATCATTCGGTTTTCCATCCCAATCCTATTACCACTATTGATCATTACATGGCTTATTTTCTTTGCTTTTGTGTAAAAAAATAAACCACCATTAGATAAATCAAAAAAGCTTGGATCAGAATAATATCCAAGCTTTTTTTGGTTTAAAGAAACCGGATCAAGCAATATTTCTGGGAGATGAGAGATTTCTAGGTGGCTATGGTGAGCATATTTCTCTTTAATTTAACAATAGGAATGCGTGCTCCAGCATAAAAAAATCAGCGCAAATCTTATTAATCTGAGCCATCTGCGTGCTATCGGAATCAACCCTAATCCCCTCAACTCTTTCACTTGACCCAAGAAACCTTGACACATCATCGCTACTATAACGAAAAAAAAAGAAGCAAGCGGAAAAACTGGGGGCATGAATCCCTTTTCTTTAATATGATTTGTTTTTTTTGCCACTAAGACTCTAAGACCCAAAGCTATTTGTTTTCCATAAAATTTAGAATCCGCGTACAAAACACTTCGTGTCTTGGTGACTTCGTGGCGACATACCAAATGAATGGAAACCTTACCCCGCCCCCAGAAATATAGCTTGATCCGAAAAAACCTTCACCACTACCCCTCTGGGAAAATTACATTTTGCGCTCGCAACACCATGCTAACATTGGTTTTGTCATTCCGACGGAAGGAGGAATCTTTTACATTACGCCAATTTGCAAGGAGATCCCTACTACTGTCGGACGGCTAGCCAGTAATCATGCTGTATACAATATTATCTTTAACCCGAAATATGCATTAGCATATCTACGCCGCGGCGCACAAGTGTTGTGACCTGAAATTGCTTCAAAATCAGCCGCTACGCTTTAGTTTTCGGCTTTACCTTGCGGCCAGCGGTGCTACGCTCACTCCTCCAACCTAGCTGATTTTATTGCACATTCAGCTCTTCCCGATATCCACCAGCCTGTCCCGAAGGATTTCGGGAGGACAGGCTACAACGATTCCTAATGTATAATCCGGGTTAAAAAGTGATATTTCTGACTAAACCGCCTTTACCCGTCAGAAACTGCATCGAAATCACTACATTTGCTTTGGGTATTGACAAATAACTTTCTTTCAAAACCATAATGCAGTAATTTTGCGTTGTTTACCTAAAACCAACCATCCAGGTAATGCATAAACTTAAAAGATCTCTTGGGCTATTCCTGCCAATTCTTCTCCTTACCTTCAGCTGTTTGGATGATGCTTCCAATCAAACCCACGCATTGGTCAATGTCTACCTGATGGATGCTCCCGGAGATTGGGACCAAGTGTTTCTGGATATCGAGCGGGTAGAGGTATTCGTCGAAAGTGGAAACAGTGCAGGAACCAAAGAGTGGATTCCCTTGGATTACCTACCACTCAGCAATATCGTAAATGTGAGTGCGCTGGTAAATGACTCCAGGTTGATCTTGGGCAGGGGTGAATTGCCATTGGGAAAAATCAGTCAGGTCAAGCTGGTTTTTGGCGATGGGCAATACTTGGTGCAGGAAAATCAAGAGCTGGTGCTCCAATTTGCAGACCCTGAGGATGAAGCCTATGAGCATGAGGTAAACTATCCCCTAGAGGGTGGAATGTCCTATGATCTGATCATGGACATCGATCTGAGCCGTTCCATTCTGGCAAGTCCCAGTGAGGAAGGCAGCTTTCTTTTTGATCCCGTCGTACGTGTCTTTGAGAAAACAACCTCCACTGAAATACAAGGTAAAGTAACCCCCATAAATGCCAAACCATACGTATATGCCATTATCGGACAGGACACACTGGGCACCCTTACTGACAGCTTGGGCAATTTTACTTTTATCGGCTTGGAAGCAGCCGAGTATCAGGTTTATTTTGAGCCAAGGGCTCCCTACCTGGACAGCCTGACCACTGTGATTACCAAACTGGACTCCACTTCTAAAATGGAGCCCATCATCCTACAAGTACCTGAAAACCCTGAAGAATAATCCTGCCAAATGACCCTGACTGCAGACGAAAAATACATGCTGCGTGCACTGGAACTAGCTGAACTGGGCAGGGGAAATGTCAGCCCCAATCCCATGGTCGGCTGTGTTATCGTCCACAATGACGCTATCATTGGTGAAGGCTATCACATGAAATATGGCGGTCCTCATGCCGAGCCCAACGCAGTGAACAGCGTGAAAGAGCAAGCCCTGCTCAAAGAGTCGACCGTTTACGTTACACTGGAGCCTTGTGCGCATTTTGGCAAAACACCACCTTGTGCCAACCTGCTGGTCGAAAAACAAGTTGAAAAAGTGGTCATCGCAGTCGCGGACAGTAATCCGCTCGTAGGAGGAAAAGGCATAAAAATCCTCCAAGATGCCGGCATAGAAGTGGTCACGGGAGTGTTAGAAAGACATGCAAGACAGCTAAATAAACGCTTCTTTACCACCATAGAAAAAAAACGACCTTATGTCATCCTCAAATGGGCGCAGACCAAGGACGGGTTTATCGCCCGTGCCAACTATGACAGCAAATGGATTTCCAATAGCTACTGCAGGCAACTGGTACACAAATGGCGCGCTGAAGAAGACGCCATCATGGTAGGTACCAAAACCGCCCACTTCGATGACCCCAAGCTAAATGTCCGTGATTGGCATGGTGAAAATCCGCTAAGAATCGTTCTGGACAAGCAGCTCACACTGGACAAGAACCTACACTTATTTGACCATAGCATCCCTACACTTTGCTATAACCTCCTCAAAGACGAATCTGAAAAAAACCTCACGTACGTAAAACTAAAAGACCACTTTGACATCGAAGACATCCTGAACGATCTCCACCATCGTAAAGTGCAAAGCGTGATCATCGAAGGCGGGAGTTATTTGCTACAAAAGTTTATTCAAAGTGAACTTTGGGACGAAGCAAGGGTGTTTACTGGCAACGATACCTTTGAAAGCGGAATTGTGGCACCCAAGCTGAAACAACGTGCCTCTGAAACGCTTAATATCATGGGCGACTGCTTGGAAATCTTCGAGCAAAACAAACCGCACTCTTAAAATACGACAAATGGCTGAATCACTATTCCTTCCCCAAAACGCAACCAAAGCAGAAAAATATGAAGCCCTGCTTCCGCAAATAGAGGCCCTCACCGCAGGTGAAGTTGACCTCACCGCCAACCTTGCCAATATCAGTGCTGCTCTTAAAGAAGCTTTTGGCTTCTTCTGGGTGGGATTTTACTTGGTAAAAAACGACCAACTGGTTTTGGGGCCGTTTCAAGGGCCGGTCGCCTGTACCAGAATCCAGTTTGGAAAAGGCGTCTGTGGGGCAGCTTGGAAAGAAGGCAAAACCCAGCTTGTCCCGGACGTGGAAGCATTTCCAGGCCATATTGTCTGCAGCTCCGCCTCCAAGTCCGAAATCGTCCTTCCTGCCTTCAAAGACAACAACGTAGCCTTGGTACTCGACATTGACAGCGATCAGCTCAATGATTTTGACCAAAGCGATGCCGATTACCTGGAGAAGCTAATGCGGATAATAGAAAAATTTATCTAATAGCGTTTGGTCAATCATTAAGTAACCATATCAAGACAAAAGAGGACTAATTATATCCGAAATAAAGATTACTTCTCTTTTATCCCAGAGGGGCTATTCCTCACGACATAGCCCCTCTGAGGGTCTCCTTACCAGCTATTTCACAGCCATTTGCTTGACATCACCTTCTTGGTTGCCAGGGGCACCATCACTTAGGGCCTCTATAAATGCCACCAAGGCATTTTTCTCTGATGCTGTCAACTCCAGCTTATCCGTGGGCAAAGTTTGGTTTTCCAATGCAATACCAATGCCGGCACCTCCTCCGCGATCATAAAAGTCAATCACTTCCTCCAAGGTATTATAAACGCCATTGTGCATAAACGGAGCCGTGTGGGCAGCATTTCGGACAGTGGGTGTTTTGAAGAAATGTTTCCTTTCTTCGGTGTGATAAACCTCATACCTGCCCAAGTCATCATCTATGGTCGCATTGATGGTATCGTTGGCACCTGGTACGCCGATCAGCTCCATTTCAGATTCCTTAAAGGTAACGGGCACTGTGCCGTTAAATATCGGAGGAAAATGACAGGTGGCGCATTTGGCTTTGCCCATGAAGAGATTAAACCCTTCTCTTTCATCTGCGGTAAGCGTTTCTTCGAGCCCATTCATATTTCGATCAAACTTGGAATAAAACGGGACCAAGCTTCTGATATAGCTGGCAATGGCATTCCGAATATCCCCTTCCAACACCTCCTCGCTTTCATAAAGTGCTCGAAAGGCCTTGGCATAGGAAGGGTTATTGGCTGCAATAGTTTGGAGATGATCCAGGTCGGTATGGAATTCATTTTCATTGGTGGTCACGTCCACGATCTGCCCTTCCAGACTGCCAGACCTATTGTCATAGAAAAATCCCTTTTGTAGTGCGGCATATACTAGGGTCGGGCTGTTTCGGGGATTTCCCATAGCCGTCTTTCGTCCATCGGTAAACTGCTTCTCCGGAAGGTGGCAAGTGGCACAGCTCATATCCCCATGAAGGGAAAATGCCTTTTCGTTAAATAACCGCTTGCCCAAGGCCACTTTCTCTTCATCCAAATCCTCAAAGCTCTCGGATGAAAAATAGCTGATATTGAACGTCTGGTCCGAAAACAATGAAGTCGCATCATTTCGGATGGCCTCTTCAAAAGGAAAAGTCACTCCCCAATCTGCCACGACCTCATTCCAAATACCGAGCATGGGTTGGGTATGCTCCTTGATAAAGCCATAACGGTCAAACGTGCCAAAATCGCCTTCAAGCGCATGGATACTTTTTTCCAGCTCCTGAAAGGCTTTTTCATAAACGGCCTCATTCTGAAATTGGTCTTTAAACAGGACCAAAGTCTCTTGTAGCCCGGCATACACATAACGCGCCTCTGTCAGTGAATTTTCCAATACCGGCGAGTCGAAGCCCGTAATTCCCGTCAGGGCTACCCGTACAAAACCATCTCGCACCATCCACAGGACATGATAGGGCTGCACAAAGTCAAAAGAAGTGTTTCTATGTAACAGTTTAAGCCTTCCAGCGGTCAGTTGTGCTGTTTTTCCTATGGATTTCCAATCAGGGTCTTCCACAAAAATGGTCTCCTCCAACACCTGAAAGCCCTTTGGAGATTTTATTTTGATATCTGTAAAATCCTCCTCTTCGATCTTGGAAATATTGGGCTGGTTCAGAAATTTATAGTTTTCCGAATCCATAAAGGCCAAGATGGGCTCAGCCATCTTAAAATGTTTCCGGGACTGCAAAAAATAGCTTTCCACTTTACGTTGGCTCCTCTCTCCAGTAATACTGTCCAAATACAAATACGATTTTCTTAAATGACCATAGTACTGCTCTGCCAGTTGATCGATCGGTGAAGAATCATTTTTGGATTCAGCTTGCTTCTTGCAAGAAAAAAAACAGGGTGATAAAAGCAAAAGGCCTATGAAAACATAAGCCTTTTGGGATAATATGTTACGCATACTGTTAGCGGTTTAGACCTTTCAAAACGAAAAGCATACTTCCTTCATTTGAATCAGTGTTGGCATTGGCATTGGGATCGGTAAATGCTTCGTCTTCCCAGCCGTGATTTTGGGTAATCATCAGGAAGGTCTCATCTACGCCCAGGATGTCAGATACATCGATCATCCCGGTGATTTCCCAAATGTCCTCATCCGTACCATAGTTTTGCGCAGCAGCTGCTTCTTGGTCACACTCCAAGACAGTTTTCAGATCACCGGAATTGATGTCATACTGGTACAACTGCGCAAAGTGCATCTTGTCGGACTGGTCAAAATACCCGTTTGGATCCTCTTGGATATACACATAGTTTTCGGTCACCAGAATATTGTCAGGGCTATGGAATGCCTTGGCTTTTCCATCGGGTTTGTCACCATCCAGTACACAGGAAATGGTCGCCTTGGTAGGGTCTTCACTGTCCAACACCAATTTATACACACGTCCGTAAAAAGTACCTTTGTTCAGCAACGCATCGTTTTTTCTGCCGGTCACTGCAAAGTAAATTTCACGGTTATTCTCTGCGGAACCTCTTCTCCAGTCGATATCCTCCACTCTGGAAAAACCCATAAAGCCTTTTTCTCTGGATTCCTGCTCCAGTTCATCATAGGTACGCTCTTGGTATTCGCTGAATTCCACCTCGTACTCTTCTCCTTCTTCCATGTCCATTTCATACGTGATACCAGGGCTGGTCACTTTCATACCATAAAGTTTGCCATTGGATAAGTCTCCTTGGTCCCCTACATACATGGCCACTTGGCCAGAAGGGGTTTCATTATCACTGGTATCATCACCGACGAAAACCACCGTTTTGCCAGGGTAGGCTTCTTTCCCGATAGCCACGGCATTTTCTACTGACCATTGCCCTAATGCCGGCAGCATGGTGGCCGTTTGGGCATCAGCAGGATCTTTGCTGGGATCCGTCATAAAAACCCCCTTGGAGTTTCCTCCCCATTCCCCACCTGAAAGGTATAACGGCCCAAAACCGTGCTCCTCCAACGTGATCAAGGACCCCGAACATTGGGCCGTGGCGGCTGTGGCTTCAGCATTTAGGATATACTCTCCGCCCACAGGCTTAAATGTTTCGTCAAAGGCAATCCGGGCTACAGAATAATCCGCCTCGATATTATTTAGCAAGGTAAATGTGCCATCATCATTTTTCATTAATCCTGCACCATCCGCCATACTGCCATAAACAAAGGCTGGTGTATTTTCCAATTGATCTTCGGAGGTCAATAAATTATAGATCTCGACGTCCTCAAAGCCTGATTTTAATTTTAAAAATACAGGAGTCTTAGAGTGGTTTGTAAGTTCCACCTCTGCACTCGGGGGCACAGGAGTATCCCCTTCCTTATCATCATTACAACCAGCCAAAAATAAGGCGCTGGCAATGGCCTGAATGGTCAATAATTTTTTCATAATTGGTCTCTTTAAAGTTGTTTGTGTTTCCACAAATTTACACGGAGCACCAATCAATCTGATTAAGCGAATGTTTCGTTTTATTTATGATTATATACCGCTGAAAAATTATAAAAAACAATAATTTAATCTAAAATTAACCAGCCAAAACCCATAAACTGCCTGCAATGGGATCAAGCGGAAAAGTTGGGGGATTAGGGTTGGTTTCGATAGCACGCAGATGATGCAGATTAATAAGATTTACGCTGATTTTTTATAATAAACGCGATTTAAAATACCGTCCTTGCGAATGCAGAGCAACGGAGTGAAGCAATCTCGTTTTCTTAATACGGGATTGCCACGTTCCCGATAGGTCGGGACAGGCTATACTTCCTCGCTATGACGGATTTATACTGATTTTATAATCTACACATTCCTATTGCTAAATTAAAGAGAAATATGCTTACCAAAACCACCTGGAAATCTCTCATCTTCCAGAAATATTGCCTGGTCCTCAAAATGTGCTAAAAAGGAGACAAACGAAAAAGTTGAGGGCATGAATCCCTTTATTTTAATAGGATTTCTTTTTTGTTTTTTTGCCACAAAGATTCCAAGACCCAAAGCTGTTTGTTTTCCATGAAATTTGGAATCCGCCTACAACTACAAAACACTTCGTGTCTTGGCGGCTTCGTGGCGACATACCAAATGAATATAAATCTTCTCCCACCCCCAGAAATATTGCTTGATCCCTGCAATGCCGGTTCAACGAATAAGAAGAACACAGCGAATCATATAGCGCAGCTCCAGCCTTAAAAGTATAAACGTCCGGATAGAAATATCCATACCCACAAACACTGTAAAAACAGCATCTTACACGCTTCAGTAATTAGACCAAATCAAGCACCGGGAAGGGCAATTCCTTTGACTTTCCGGTAAAGTGAAAGCGCATACTTATCTGTCATTCCGGCAATAAAATCCACCAAATTTCGGAGCAATAAGTAGGGCATCTGAAGTTCATTATCAGGCTTAAACACTTCAGGCAAAAGCCTCAATATGCTCTTGTCCTTACCGGAAAATCTCTCCGTATCGAAATATTGGTTATAGAGAGCACTGGAGAAAACTTCCAGCAGCCCCTCCAACACTTGGAACCCTGCCGCCTCTTTTTCCAGTACAGGCTGCGAGCGATATATCTTCTTTACGGACAATTTGGTGATTTTGTCCAAAGCCTTTGAAGAAGGAATGCAATCGGTCAGGGCTTGATCAAATTCTCCGGAAAGCATGGCTTCTTCATGGGTTCTAAAAGCTGCAACCGTCTCCTCTACCAATCTACTGATGGCCATGGCCCTCAAAATAGCCAATTTTTGTGCAGAAGTTTTGATAGAATGGAGCTTTTCTTCCTGAAATTTCTCCCCGATGATCTCTGCCAAAAGTGGAATTGCCTCCTCCAACTGTACCAGCCCAAGCGTACAACCATCCTCCAAGTCAATAATGCTATAACAAATATCATCTGCCGCCTCTACCAAAAATGCCAATGGATGCCTGAACCAGGTATTTTTACCAGATGAAGGAATCCCCAGCGTATCTGCCAATTGCTTAAAAAGCGATAACTGGTCAGCGAAAAATCCGAACTTCTTTTGGCTTCGTCTTCTGGGATCTATCTTCTCCACAGCAGCAGGCCTGGGGTATTTGGTGAATGCTGCCAATGTAGCGTAGCAAACCTGAAGGCCATTGTTTTTGTCAAGAAGCATCCTGAATCCTTGGGCATTGCCTTCAAAATGAGTCATGTCTGCCCATTCTTCATCCCGCAAATGGTCTCTCCAACACTGCCCGGAAGGGTGAAACCTAAAAAAGTCAGAAATGGCGTCTTCTCCGGCATGGCCAAAAGGAGGGTTGCCGAGATCATGGGTAAGTGCCGCCGCCGCCACAATCGCACCAATATCACTGGACCCAATACACATCTCAGAAAGAGAAGGGTATTTTTTGAGCAAATACTCTCCTGCCGATTTACCCAGCGATCTGCCCACGCTGGACACTTCTAAACTGTGGGTAAGCCTGGTGTGCACAAAATCCAACTCAGGTAATGGAAATACCTGTGTCTTATCCTGTAAATTCCGGAACGGTGCCGAAAAGATAATCCGGTCATAGTCCCTTTCAAACTCACTTCGGTATTGCTCTTGGCTTTGATTGGCCTTGTTTTTAAAATCTGCGCGACCTGCACTTAGCAGCTTTTCCCATTTCATCATGCCCAAAAATAAGCATCCCTCCTAAATTAATGGATAAATCCACCTACAAAATCTAATTTTTACGGTGATTCGACATCTTTCTCCATTGCGATAGCTGAACCACTGGTGGAAGATTCCGGTAAAATATCACTTCCCATCACGGTAGCCCCTACATATTTAAATATCTTTGTAAAGATATTATTATTACTAAAATTATTTGACAATGGTTATTCCTAGATTGCTACTCCTCTTGCTGATGTTTCCCTTTTTGCTTTCTGGGCAGCAATTGAAAGACAGGAGACATTATGTCGCCTACCAAGCCACCGCTCCCCTAAAAATGGACGGAAGAATGGAGGAGAAGGATTGGCAAAACGCAGCATGGTCCGATTTATTTGTGGATATCGAGGGAGAAGTCAAGCCTACACCACTTTTCGACACCAAGCTAAAGATGCTTTGGGATGAGGAAAACCTCTACATCGCGGTATGGATGGAAGAGCCGGACTTATGGGCCACCTACACTGAAAGGGAATCCGTGATATTTCACCAAAATGACATTGAAGTGTTTATCGATCCCGATGGTGATACCCATAATTACTATGAGCTGGAGATCAATGCACTTGGCACCGAGTGGGACCTGCTTATGACCAAGCCTTACCGTAATGGCGGCGCTCCCATTAACGGCTGGAATATAAATGGATTCCAAAAAGGCCTTTCCCTCCAAGGCACTGTTAATGATCCCACTGACAAGGACAGCGCCTGGACCGTAGAAATGGCCATTCCCTGGAAAGCACTTTCCCAAAAGGGACCTGCCTATTCCCCACCAGCCGATGGCCAGCAGTGGCGGATCAATTTTTCCAGGGTACAGTGGCAGCTGGACACCAAGGACGGGCAATACATCAAAAAAACCAATCCTGAAACGGGCAAACACTATCCCGAATACAACTGGGTGTGGTCTCCCCAAGGGCATATTAACATGCACATTCCTGAAAACTGGGGCTACGTCCAATTTGCGGCCAGACCAGCAGGTACAGAAAAAGTCCCTTTCCAGCTCGCAAAAGATGAAGCCGTCAAGGATGCACTACGCTCGCTTTATCATAAACAGCACCGCTATTTCAAAAACCATGGAACGTTTGCCACCCAGCTTTCCCAATTGCCAGATGCTGGTGACTTCAAGAAATTCCATCCTCAATTCGAGGTGAGTGCCACACGCTTTAAGCTTTCAGCATCTTCCCTCAACAGTGATCAAACTTGGTTTATAACCGAAGACAGCAAAATATGGCGAGAGTGATAAAGGTAAGCTAATGTCGACTTAATAGTGGTAAATGGGCCACTTTCCCACAGATAAACTCATTTTCCATTATTTTTATGTATCCATCGATGGATAATATTTCCATCGGCCGCACACTAGTTTGGTGCTTTCCTTGGGTAACTATTGGCAAAACGCTAAATTGTCCAGGTAAAAGATTTTCTATAAGTGATAACCACAGATAGTTTTTAGATGGCCAATTTCCTAATCAACCAAAGTGAAAAAATTCGATGCCCATGGTGCCTCGGGTTTGAAGATTATATCAAATACCATGATGAAGAGTGGGGCGTACCCGTGTATAGTGACCGGGTCCATTTTGAGTTTTTGGTATTGGAAAGTGCCCAGGCCGGACTGAGCTGGGCCACCATTCTAAAGAAACGCGAAGGCTATCGAAAGGCTTTTGCAGACTTCGACTATAAGAAGGTGGCGGATTATCCAGACAGCATGGTAGAAGAGCTGCTCCTGGATGCTGGCATCATCCGCAACAGGCTGAAAATCGCTGCTGCCATCAATAATGCCAAACGCTTTATGGAAGTACAAGCGGAAGTGGGCAGTTTTACGAGTTATATCTGGGATTTTGTAAACGGCAAGCCCATAGATGGCCAGTTAAAAAACATGACGGATGCCAAGGCCACCACTCCAGAATCCGACAAACTTGCCAAAGACCTCAAAAAGCGAGGATTTAAATTTCTTGGCAGCACCACGATCTATGCCCACATGCAGGCCACCGGACTCGTCAATGACCATCTGATGCAGTGCTTTCGCCACCAGGAGGTGAAGCGTATGATAAGGTAAGGGTGGGGTAAAATGGAGTACGAGGTACAAAGTCCCAAGAGAAAAGACTCGAGAAATGGAAAGTGGTACCGAGGACTACGCCCCGGTACAGCTTAGCATCATAATCAAATAGGCCAAAGTATAAGAAAATATCGAGAGGTTGCCTTATACGAAATTCATTGAATTGGTAATGACGTTGACGTATGAGCAGCCTCCTTGTCTTGACCGATAATCACCGGAGATTTAAAAGCTTTTCTCCCCTTCTTTAGGATCTTCGCCGTATTGATTGGCTCCGTGCTCACCTTCTGTAACCAAAAGTACTAGTAGCCATATCCCACCAATCATCGGAATCAAGCCAACCAAGTACATCCATCCGCTTTTACCAATATCATGGAGCCTGCGCACAGCTACGGCCAGAGAAGGAATGATAATGGCCAAAGTATAGGCACCAAATAATAAGATATAAGGGAGCTCACTTGAGAGCACCATTGAAAGCATAACAGCCACTATGCTCAAAACGATTAATACTAATAAATTAAATAGCGCAAACATCCAGTATTCTTTTCGTCGTGCACGCCCGTTAAAATCAGCGTATTGGCTAAGTACTTTTTTGTAGTATTCCATGATCTATTTTTTAGTTGGTAAAAGATTCAATCTAACAAGGCTATTTCCTCAGTTGGGTTTAGTGCGTTTTCGTAGTTGCTTTCATTGGCCAATATCTGTTCCAGCTGACTGTAATCTTTGATAAGCCTGGCCACCAACACTCCGCATACGATAATGATTCCGGAGGAAACCATGTCCATGATTGTCATTTCCAGTAGTTCGTCAATCGTTTCGGCATTGGCATAAATTCTCCAGGATATTCTATCGATAAATCCACCCAAAATCCAGACTACCCACCAACTGATCACTAAACCATCCTGATGCTGGGAATCAAAAGCCACCTTCTTCCTTCTCAAATAAGACTCGGTCTCGTCAAACAGCTCCTTCATGATTCGATAAGGCCTGTAGAGGTTTATGAAAGGAACAAACCAAGCGCCTACAGCCCATCCTTCTGAAAAGTCCAGCCGGTTTGGCATCAACGTATGCAAGTTAAAGTAGGCCCTGCGAAACCAATTAAGAAAAACGATGGCGGATACGATGTAGGTCGCGATGATCAAAATCGCTATCACCTGCTCTCTTAAGTCATTTACTTCGGCCTCTTGATCAGTGATGCCCATTTCCTCCGCACGAATCAGGAGGTCATACTGCATATAGCCTGAAATAATACTGACAGCATGAAGGGCCATTACCAAATAGACAAACAGCTGAGCCAATTTGGCCCTTTTTTGATTAGGTCGTATTTCCAAATGAGCAGTAGTTACGTTAAACAACCCCAAAAATTTTTAATGCTCCCCTTCTATCCACCAAAAAATCAATCCTATAAAAAGAGTTTGATTGCACACACCAAAAATAAATGGGTAAACAAAAATACAAATAATTATGTCAAATGTACCCTTTCTGTAAATGTAATGTGGTTTTTAGTAGAATTACCATAATCGATTTTCCTTATCCAACAATAGGCTATTTCAGTGGGTTCTTATATATTAATGACATCTACTATTGTTTTATTCCCCAAATAGTCAGAACTTAAAATCGTCATTTGAAGGTTTTAGACCATCAAAAAAACTACTATTGAAGATTTTACTGCTGACTAGCTGATTTTACCATGAACAAGTACGTTAAGATTGCTATTTTTTCGCTGCTAATCATAATGGCAGGATTTATCTATTGGAGGTACTTCTTTGTTTTTGCGGAAGGTGTTAAGGGTGGAACTTTAAATTATTACGAAAAGAAAGGCTTTATCTTTAAAACCTGGGAAGGACGCTTGGTACAGGAAGGCTTTCAAAGCCCTACTGCCGGGGCGCTGCAAAGCAATGAATTCCGCTTTAGCGGTGTCGACGGGGATGTTTCCGAAAAACTGGAAAGGGCCAGTGGCAAATTTGTGGAAGTCCGCTACCGGGAATACCTTGGCAAGCTGCCTTGGCGAGGCGCGAGCAAACACGTCGTCTATGAAGTCCTCCAAGTCGGCAAACAAAACGACGGATCAGATAATCGGGAGTTACCGGTGAATGGGCAGTGATCCAGATATTAATGATCAATAATTTATTTAGAAAGTCTCCAGGTCAGTGAGCCACCTCATAATTGATTCTTCCAAAAAAATCAAACGCTCCATTGTTTCTGGAATTTCCCTTAACCTAATTTCAAGCAAATCATCACTGTAGGTGACTTCTTCTGAATTGGTTTTTTCAAGTAGTTCTAAAAGAGGAGTCTGTTTATTTCCTTTTTTCCAAATCCCCAAAAGGAACTTTTACGTTTTACTGAATCACCCTTAATTCGTAAAGATTTACTCAATGCCATTTAAATGGTAGTTTCATTAAAATTATGGGGATTCAACTTTTTATAATAAACACTTTTAAGATCACAATACCCATATTCGGTTTCAAATAAAACACTATAAGTAACTTTCACACCATAGAAATAGTACTTCTGATCATCCCTTAAAGAGACTTTATGGTGCTTAGCGAAGTCCTCAAAAGCAGTTTCTATTCTTTTCGGATCAAGCAATATTTCTGGGGGCGGGAGAAGATTTATATTCATTTGGTATGTCGCCACGAAGTCGCCAAGACACGAAGTGTTTTGTAGGCGGATTCCAAATTTCATGGAAAACAAACAGCTTTGGGCCTTAGAATCTTTGTGGCAAAAAAACAAAAAAGAAATCCTATTGAAATAAAGGGATTCATGCCCTCAACTTTTTCGCACATTTTGAGGACCAAGCAATATTTCTGGAAGATGAGAGATTTCCAGATGGTTTTGGTAAGCATATTTCTCTTTAATTTAGCAATAGGAATGTGTAGATTATAAAATCAGTATAAATCCGTCATAGCGAGGAAGTATAGCCTGTCCCGACCTATCGGGAACGTGGCAATCCCGTATTAAGAAAACGAGATTGCTTCACTCCGTTGCTCTGCATTCGCAAGGACGGTATTTTAAATCGCGTTTATTATAAAAAATCAGCGTAAATCTTATTAATCTGCATCATCTGCGTGCTATCGAAACCAACCCTAACCCCCCCAACTTTTCAGCTTGATCCTTCTTTTCCAATTCATATCAAATTCTTTCTGACAAAGGCGCTGCGTTGGCATTTGGAAGATTTAGCTGGAATCCTGTCTGAAACAAGACAAGCCCTCTAGGGTTTCTCTTTATGCCAAAGCATCCCACCTGAGCACGCTGCCGCAGCGGAGAGAAACAATTTGTCTCAAGTCTCATATCTCACTACTTATAATCTTCCGTCTTCACCGCCACTACCAGCCCCGTGGACCAATTCATCTTACATAAAGACAAATCAGAGCGAGACTCCAATGTAGCAATAAGCTTTTCCACATTTTCTTCATGACCTGCTGGCCAGTTTGGCTGGGTATCCATATCGTCGATAATATAAAAGCCTCCTACTTTTAACATGGCCAGCGTTTCGTCCAGATGGCTGTACTTACCTGGCCAGGCATCAGCAAAAATCAAATCAAAAGCATCACCCGAATAGCTTCTGATCCATTCACCCCCATCTGCACAAACCACCTTTACACGCTTATCGTGACCAAAAAAGTCTGCTGCTATCGCAGTTAGGGCTGGATCATTATCCACGGTGGTCAATGTGGCCTTTTCACTGAGCCCATCCACCATCCAAGCCAATGAAAGGCCAATTCCCGTACCTATTTCCAGAAAATTACCACCGAACTTTGACAACATCAAGGTCTTCAGCAATGCACCGATATACTGGTCTGAAGGCATACTAAAACCTATTTCTTGGCACTTAGCTAGGACTTTCGGATAATTGGCCGGTACATCATGCATATTAGCATCATTCATACGTCATAGTTTAAAAGTGAACTTTAAGCATTAGCCTATCTACGCCGCGGCGCACAAGTGTTGCGACCTGAAATTGCTTCAAAATCAGCCGCTACGCTTTTCGGTTTTACCTGGCGGCCAGACAGGGTACACCGTAGCGGTGCTACACTCACTCCTCCAAACTAGCTGATTTTATTACACTTTCAGCTCTTCCCGATATCCGTCAGCCTGTCCCGAAGGATTTCGGGAGGACAGGCTACGACGATTCCTAATGTATAATCCGAGTTAAATTGAATAAAAAAAGCCGTACCCCAAAACTCAGGATACAGCTTTTCCTATTTTACTTGAAAATAGCCAGCAATTTAGCGTGACTAGTACTTATTTCTCCAAGATCTCAGCTGATGAAATCACAAATTCTTCTTTTGGAGTACGGAATTTTTTCATACCTGACAGCCAGTCATTTTCTTCGTCCCTATAGCCCAAAGGTAAAACAACAGCGCTTTTCAGCCCTAGCTCTTTCAGCCCAAGCAACTCATCCAAAGCAGCTGGATCAAAGCCTTCCATCGGTGTGGCATCTACCTTCTGCTCGGCCGCCGCAACGATGGCCGTACCGAAGGCTATATACGCCTGCTTAGCCGCGTGATGCGCATGCCACTCCTCAGGAAGCTGGCTGTACATACCCCACAAACGCTCTCTGTAAGCATCCATCTTGTCCAAAGGAAGACCTCTGGCTGTTAATGTATTATGAAAAACCTCTTTAATTCTATCTTCTGTGTACTTTTCCCAGGCAGCAAATACCAGAATATGGGAAGCATCGGTGATCTGGCTCTGATCCCAAGCGATCGGTTTGATTTTTTCCTTTATCTCAGGATCAGTTACCACAATGATCCTGTAGGGCTGCAATCCGGAAGAAGAAGGGGAAAGCCTCGCTGCTTCCAGGATGTAATCCACTTTTTCTTGGGGAACAGCCTTTCCGTTCATTTTTTTAGTGGCATATCTCCACGTTAGATTCTCTAATAAGCTCATGATCTGGTTCTTTAGTTTTTTTGATGTTCAAAATTAACTATATTTGCTATACAAAAAGAAGTAACATACTAAAATAAACTACTATACTTTTGTATAGCAATCTCTATAGCCATTATGGACACATCAACGACAAAAGACAAGGAAAAAGTTCACATTTGCTCAGGTGAATTTGTGGTAGCCGTGCGGGACACGCTAAATGTAATCAGTGGAAAATGGAAACTTCCCATCATTGGATCGCTCTGCTATGGTAAAAAACGGTTTAAAGACTTGGAAAGTGATATCCCAAAAATCACCCCGCGCATGCTCTCCAAAGAACTCAAAGAGCTCGAACTGAACAGCATTGTGACCAGAACAGTCTATGACACCACACCCGTAACGGTCGAATATGAGCTCACCCCCTCCGGCAAGAAAATTCGTGAACTACTGGATGCCATGGTCACTTGGGGACTACAGCATCGCGAAGCAGTGATGAGTGCTGAATGAACCTAAAAACCTCACTCCAATCATCCACAAAAAAGGTTGTTTCCCAAATGAAATGCTCCATTCATGAAACAACCTTTTTCAATTATAAACTTAAAATCCTAGTCCTCTAGACTTCCCAGTACTGCCGTCAGCATTTTACCGCTCATACGGCTGTCGTAGTTGGGATTGATATATTCAAAGAGGATCGTTCCTTCTTGGTTAAGCACAAATACGGCTGGCACGGGAAGTTCGCCGGGGTTTTGCTCAGCTGAAGCATTGAAAAGCATTTTCTTATAACGGTCAGGTGCTTGAAAAGCCAGTCCAAATTCCTTGGTCACTTTCAGGTCACTATCAGAAAAAAGCCTGTATGTCAGCTCGTTTTTATCTACGGTAGTCTTTAACTGCTCAGGAGCATCGGGACTTACCGCCAGGATCTGATATCCCATGTCCAAAATATCCTGCTCCACCGCTTGTAGTTCGGCAAGATGCTTATTACAATAAGGACACCAGCCTCCACGGTAAAAGATCAAGACAGTAGGCTTCTTGCCAATTTCCTCCAGAAGCGACCGGGCATTGCCATCTGGATCCTTCACCATACTTTCTGGAATCTTTTCACCGATCAGTAAGGGAGAAATATCCGTGGGATCCGCAGGGACTTCCTGCGCATAAACTGACGAGAACAACAATGTAGCGAAACTCACCGCCACCAACAACATTTTTAATTGAAGCATATAATTTAGTTTAAGGTAATAGATTGTTCCGGGGAAATATCACTCATAATTGAAGCCAGTTGACGGTCCAATTCCTCCGGAGAGAGATTAACGCCAATGATAATCCCGCTAGGATCAAGGAGATAATTACTGGGTATAAAGTATATTCCAAGGCTCTTTATATCCGGATGGTTTATTCCTCCTTCTGCCAGCGTATCTACCCAAGGTAGCTGATCCTCTTTTATTGCCGCAAGCCATTGCTCCCGCTGCGAATCAACGGAAACTCCAAACACTTCCAGTCCCTTCGCATGGTATTTTTCATAGACCTTTACCATAGCAGGATTTTCTTTCCTACAATAACCACAGTTGGATGCCCAAAAAGTGACCAACAGATACTGCCCTGAAAATTCTGTTGTACTGCGCACTTTTCCACTATCATCCGGGAAGCGTAAAGGAAGAAGCGCATTCCCTACCCAGGCAGTACTTCTTCTCCCCATGGTCAATCGAATCTCTCTCATCGTCGCTGCCACTTGGGTAGTGGTATCCATAGCGGTCACCAAATCATTGACATCCTGTAAATCATATTGTTCATTGCTAATCAAAGCAGCTACCAACATGCCCGAAAATTGGCTTCGGGGATCGGCTTTCACCAGCTCCAGTACCCATTGATAAAGATCACGATGGAAGTCTGGACCTTCGGAAGATTTCTCATAGAATCTGCCCAGCTTTTCCATTTCCTTAAGCGTATGACAGCCTTTCACATCGGAGATAAAAGTAATTTCATCTGTCCTCCCCAGCAAGACTTTCATCTCACTGTTCTCCAAATAAAAATCCCCATTGGTCATACGGGTATTTGCCGTAAAATAAGCTTCCATCACATAAGGCACCTTACCAGAAAAGGAAAACCCATTTTCCTGCACTAACGCGCTATCCACTTTCCCATCATAATGGAGATACACAAACCCTTCATAATCTACATCAAACTTTCCATCAATGGTGTATCCACCATCTTGGGCAAAAGAAGGACTAATGATACTAGCTGCCAGAATCAAGATAAAAAAAACTCGGTGCATATCGTCATATAATTGGTCGGGACACAAAAGTGTACGCAGTTATTCCATCAGGGTTCTCACTTTTGGGAGTCTTGCGACACTGGATCATTTGGCAGGATTAAGCTAAATGTACTTCCTTGCCCCCATTTACTGGTGATTTCTACCCTTCCACATTGATGTTCGGCTAATTTTTGGCATATTCTGATACCAAAACCTGATCCTGCTTCCTTTTCTGTGCCTTCATTGGAGACCACATTTTTCTCAGAAAATTTCAACCTTTCCAATCTATCCTTCTTCATCCCTGTACCGTGATCCCGTACAGCTATACAGCTATATTCTTCATTATTTTCCATAAAAATATCGATTGAAGAATCGCGGTGGGAAAATTTCAGGGCATTGGAAATAAAGTTTCTCATGATCGTGGCTGTCATATTGGGATCCGCTATGATTTCTATATTCTCCATAATTTGATTATTGATTTTTATGGACTTGCCTTTTGCCTGTTCTTCAAAGAAGTGGACTTCCTTTTGAATGATTGGATATAGGGAGACCTGTTCCTTTACCGCTCTGGAGTCTGTCGCCTGGGCTTTTGCCCAGGTCATGAGGTCATGGAGCAGACGGTTGCCATTCTCCACGGCAGTCTCCATGATATTTTTCATTTCTTCAAAGCTAGCCTTATCGAGATCCTTGGACATTATACTTAGTATCATGCTGATCTGGTTAAATGGCGTCCTGATATCATGGCCTATAATCCGAAACAGCTGGTCTTTTTGCTCATTTATTTCAACCAGCTTTTGGTTATTCCTTGCTATTTCAGCATTGGCGTATTCCAAATTCTCTCTCAATTTCGTCAATGTTTTTTTCAGCATATGGCCAGTTAGACCTGTCCCAGTTATCAACACGAAGTAAAATAAATACTTGAATACCGGATAATCCCCTGGAAAGAGTACAATGCTAGTGATAATAAAGGCGGTGTTAACGAACGAAATAAACATCATATGGTGGCGATGGATAAGTATCCCCGCCACTAGCATAAGTAAGATCGTAATCAGTTCCACTTTGACAAAATAGGCTTCCATTACAAAAGAAGCGATCTCCATCCGGATAGGAATCGAAAAATAGATATTTAAAAATATCGAATATACCGCTATGCCCAAAACAAACTTTAGCTTCATTCGGCCAAGCCGATAAAAAAAAACAGCTATAAGAATGATCGCAATATTGATAAGGTTTTTAATATACAGGACTGGATGGTTACCCAATCTCCACTCCACTAAACTGTCAACGAACAAAGCGAAAATGATTACTAAAATGACAAATAGCAATGTGCGCTTTATCTCTCTTAAATTTATAATGATGGTTTCCATTCATGCAAGGCAAAATATAAAACTGCTCTTCCGCTTTGAATCCAATCCGTGATTATGCAAAATCTAAACACTCTTCTCAATAAAAGCAACAGCTTTCAATAACAACCAAAAACCAATGACTTCTATCTAATATAACAAAAACACCAGCTCAAAATCAAACACAATCAACAATTGGTGTAATTTAGGGTGTTTGAAATGCCACTCTTATTCAATGTAGTAAAAATAAGTTGCCATAATCGATAAATTAAACAATTATTGTTCATGCCTACCAGTAAGAACATTCCCCAGATCCGGTAAAGGTTATCAATATCAACTTTTGGAATTGATTCTCGAGGAGAACTTGCTGATCAGAATCCCGACCAATAGCACATTATACAATTGGCTCAGAACTCCCAAAAAAGATGTAGCCAGCTTAGTGGTATGAAAACTCGGTGTGATGTCTCCAAAACCGATAGAGGTCTGAATTACGCTGGCAAAGTAGACCAAGTCAATATAGGTACTGGCCAACTTGCTCGCATCTACATTGGCGATCGATCCCGGGTGGTTATAATACATAAACTGCAGCAGAAAGACACTGATCTCCACCAATAAAAAGTAACCGCACCCAGCCGCAAAAATTATGTCTGCATTGACGTAGCTAGGGCGTATCAAAAATTTCATCACTTCCCAAAAGATCAATGAAAAAAAAGACACATATAGTAAGCTGAGGACCTGCATAAATAAAACATGATCCTTTAAAAAAGGATGCGAAACTGGCAATATGATCACCACTACCAACAAGGTATTTTTAGTAATGATCTTCCATCTTCCTTTTTCCCTAAAGACCCCTACACTGGAAAGACCTAGAAATAAAATACTTAAGGGCCAAAAGTAAATGATATACAGATTTAAATTTTCAAAAAACACCCCCGCATACAAATGTACAATCAGGGCAAATATCAAGACCTCGTACTTTTTCCTTTCTAAAAGGAACGGCAAATTCTTTATCTGAAACATTGGAATTATATTTTGGGCTTACAGCGCAAGGTTAAAAACTCATCCTGTATAATATGCTACGGTTTAATGGATATTTGCACGATTATAAAATACTTTTCAAACTCACCATCTACACCTTATTATATCAACCCTTCCATGACACACAATGAAACCAACTGTGCCATATTGGTTTGCTTGGTCTTTTTTAAAATATTCTTCCGATGTGTCCTTACGGTATATTCTGAAATATTCAAAGCCTCACCAATTTCCTTGGCACCAAGACCCTTTGAGAAATAAAAGATGATTTCCTGTTCTCTTTTAGTAAGATCCGACCCAAAACCAACAAAAGGAATATCAAAAAGGGCCTCATCAAATCCCCCTTTTTCACAATTCACATTATAGTATGACTTTTGGCCATTGAGGCTGATAAAGGAAATGTGATCACTCTTAGTGACTCCAAGATAAGAAATATCCGTGTGGACACTGAGGATATGCTCTATGGTTCCGGTATCTGACACGGAAAGCACATTGACCTGAAGGAGCATTGTGCGATAGCGGCCATATCGATCCTTCATCCTGTACATGTACAGAATTTTGTAGAAAGGAAGCTCATATGGATCTTTAAATTTCTCCAGAAAATCCTGAAGCACCATTTCCTTCCGTTTGACAGATTCCAGATCCTGTGGCTCCACACATTTTAGCAGCTCACGAATAGTAACGTGAACAGGGTCGACATTCATAAAATTTTTAACCGTGGGATGAACGTACTCTAACTCCAGGTTATGCATATTTAAGATAAAGTAGAAAAAATCTCCTGGACTGAACAGTGAGGCAATATGCCTTATTTGTTGCATCGCTTGATATGGCTGGTACCTCTTGATATGCTCCGAGTATCCCTCCTTCCACAAATCTATCAAATTACTTATACCTCTTTCCATAGCTTTAATCACTGAATCAAAGTGCAAAGTTATCCTTTTTCTAAAAATAGAACCTTAGTTCTAATATTAATGCTTCCAGAACAAAAAACAACTTCAAACACAAATGATAACATTTTCCATAACCAAACTGTAAAAATTATAACATCTAAAAAAGCATTTTCGACAAAAAAGTATATTTTTAAAGCATAAGGTTGTGCATTAAACCAAAAAAAGCCATCCATTGAATAATTCCAATGGATGGCTTTTTTATTAATCACTGGAGACAACCCCTTGTGTATCAATCATCCAAGGTATCTCTCCACCCCTTCAATTCCACATCACGCGCATTCTCCTCTACCTTTTCGCGTAATTCTTTCTTAAAGTTATCCATATTTTCGGCTACCTTAGCATCATAAGCTCCTACCATAGAGGCGGCCAGAATTCCTGCATTCTTTGCCCCATTTAAAGCGACTGTGGCCACAGGGATACCGGCAGGCATCTGCAGGATAGAAAGGATACTGTCCCAACCATCGATGCTATTGGAAGATTTGATCGGTACACCGATGACAGGCAGAGAGGTAAGTGAGGCCACCATTCCGGGAAGGTGTGCTGCTCCTCCTGCACCGGCGATGATCACTTTTATGCCGCGCTGGCGTGCACTTTCAGCATAGTCGATCATTCTTCTCGGAGTACGGTGGGCCGAGACAATGGTAAGTTCATAATTTACGCCTAATTCTTCCAGCGCCTTCGCTGCTTCTGACATGATGGGAAGATCGGACTTGCTCCCCATGATGATTCCTACCTGTTTGCTCATGATTTATGCTTTTATCTTTATGCTGTCTTTGACTTTAAGAGCTTTGGCTTTCAAAGCCTCCACATTTTCTTCCAAAATAGTCACATGCCCCATTTTTCGGAAAGGTTTGGTGATTTTCTTGCCATAAAGGTGGATGAAAATCCCTTTTTCCTTCATCGCCTCATCCATTCCTTCCACCACAGCATCACCTGTAAACCCATCCTCACCAAGAAGATTGACCATGGCTGCTGGCATCCGAAGTCCTGTATTGCCCAGAGGCATTCCCATTACGGCCCTTAGGTGCTGCTCAAACTGAGAAGTGAAATTAGCTTCTATTGTGTGGTGACCACTGTTATGCGGTCTTGGTGCTATTTCATTGACCAGTATTTCCCCCGATTTGGTCACAAACATCTCCACCGCCAGGATCCCGATCATGTCTAATTTGATAATGACATCCTTGGCCACTTTAATGGCTTCCTCACCGATCTCATCAGATATCTGCGCAGGAGCAAATAAGAACTCCACCAAATTGGCGGTGGGGTGAAAGGCACATTCTACAGGTGGAAAAGCCACCAATTCCCCGTGCTCATTCCTGGAAACAATTACGGCAATTTCCTTATCAAAATCGATCAACTTCTCCAATAAACCAGGGGCTTCGAAAGCCTTATCCAAGTCCTCCTCGGATTTAAGCACTTGGACACCTCTTCCATCATAGCCTTCCTTGCCCAGCTTATTGACAGCCGGTAAAAAATCCGCATTCGCCAATACATCTGCTTTGCTATCGGTCAGGATAAAATCAGCCGTAGGAATATTGTTTTCTTTATAAAACTGCTTCTGCTCTCGCTTATCCTGGATCAATCGGATGATCTCAGGCTGGGGAAAGACCTTCTTGCCCTCTTTTGCCAACTGCTCCAATGCCTCGGTATTTACATTCTCAATCTCTATAGTGATCACATCACAGCCCTTGCCAAATGCATACACCGTATCATAGTCTGTCAATTTCCCATGACTAAAATCATGACAAATGTGTCTACAGGGCGCATTTTCATCTGGATCTAGGATGTGAATATCGATGTTATAATTGATGGCGGATTGGATGACCATTCTCCCCAGCTGACCGCCACCTATAATTCCTAGTATCTTTTGCTGATAGTTATCTTGCACTTTTATACTTTTTTTAGAAATAATGCCTCAAAATTAAAACAAATTCTCCGTACCACGTACCTTCAACGCATAATTTGTCCCAGTAATCCCCTTGGTTTACTTATTCTTTAACCCTACAAAATAAAAAAAGTGCCAACCTCCATGAGACTGGCACTTCTTAGGTACTATTATTAGTTGTTGCTAAACTGCCCTACCACCAATTAGTCGGAACAAAATAGCAATAACGGCAAGTACCAGTAAAATATGTATTAATCCTCCGACACTGTAAACGAAGGCACCAAATATCCATCCTATAATTAGAATCAATGCGATCAAATATAATAAAGAGCTCATAACTATGGTTGTTTAGTGAAACAATTGGTTTATAGGTATTTATAAACAATTGCTATGCCAAACCCGCCTAAAATTTGTATTTATTAAAAGCGAATCCCCATCAATTCCATTAATTTATGAGCGTTAAAACTAGGACAGGGTCCATTTTTTATT
Source organism: Echinicola soli (assembly GCF_006575665.1). Taxonomy (NCBI): domain Bacteria; kingdom Pseudomonadati; phylum Bacteroidota; class Cytophagia; order Cytophagales; family Cyclobacteriaceae; genus Echinicola; species Echinicola soli. The sequence goes on along the minus strand of NZ_CP041253.1, from coordinate 1,472,250 downwards.
TTATAATCAAAGAGGATTTCATTGTCTTTTATATCGCTATGAAAACTATAATTAACTAAACCAGGGATTTTGTCAGATAATTCAGCTAATTCGATATCATGGGTACTGATGATGCCCTTACTGTGACTCTCGGCTAGCTGCCTGATCAGCGCCTCACTGCCCATCACACGATCGGTAGTATTGGTTCCTTTAAGGATTTCATCAAGGAGATAAAACACTGGATACTGCTTTTCCGCTTGATCCAAAAGGCTTTTGATTCTGGCCAGTTCTGCATAAAAGGAACTGACGCTTTCTCCGAGGTTATCGGTATTGCGCATACTGGTAAACAGCCAAAAAGCGCCACTTTCATAGGAGGTGGCATAGGGACTCAGTCCAAGGTTGGCCAACACCATATTGATCCCTACAGTACGCATAAATGTGGTCTTACCCGACATGTTGGAACCGGTCAGTAGAATGGTTTTCTGATCGCTTGAGACCTCAAAATCATTCCCAACACATACCGATTGTGGCAATAATGGATGCTTTAGGTCAGCGACTTTTAACACCATTTTATCAGACCATATCACCGGACACTCTAAGCCTTCATCATGCGTAAAGGCTGCCAGTGACACCAAGACCTGCAATTCCTGAAAAATATCTTCCCACCGTTCGACTTTGCTGGCATGTTTCTTTTTCCACTGTTCCAATGAAAACAGCACCCCAAAATCTACCCAAAAGAGTAAATCAAAGATCATATACATCATATTGGCGCGGTTCTGCACCATAAAGCTGCGCTGCTCTAGGGACCTTAGTGCGTCAGAAGCACGGTATTCTCCTTCCAAAATGGGCAATTGAAGTTCTTTCAGATACCCATCTTTAAAATCCAGCTGTTCCAGTTCCCTGGCCCAGATGCTGTAGGTTTTTAAATCTCCCTCATCGGGCATATTTTTAAAGGCTACAAGTAACGGCCGAAAAATCAACCCCAACAAAGCTGTCCCTGCTAACACCCAGATCAAAAGGTAAGCTAAAGGCCACCCCAAATAAAGCCATCCACCCAACAAAGCAAGCCCACCAAGAGGCCCGCCAATGAGGGGAAACCAATAAAACGACTTCCAGGCACTTGGCGTCTTAAGCCAAGCATAAAAAGGTTTCTTCGATTTTTCCTCCTTGATAAATGCCTTTCCCGTTGCCTCAAAATTCCTGATAAAACCCGTATGAAGTGCCAACTCTTTTATTGCAGAATATCGTTTCTTCGCTTTTTCAGGATCGATCGGTGCCTTCATCCAATTTGCCAGCAACTTCTTACCGCCATCACCGATGGTGTGATTCAGCAGTTGAAAAAGGGAATGTTCTCCAAATAAGTCCAAGTCGTTGGAAAAAGGATGTTTTTTATCCTTAAAGGATTCCCCTCCATCAAAGTCAGCCAGTTTCCTTTCCTTTCTCAATTGCCGTTCATTTTCCATATTGGCGATCGCCTGCAAAAATGCCTGACGGTCCTTTTGAAGGTTAAAAAGCAATATCAGGTAAATAAAAAGCCCCGCTAAGGGGAAAAAGAAAAGCAATAACCACCTGATTTCTGTGAGACCGATGATGGTCAGTGCTACGATGCCCAAAAACAAGATCATCCTTGACAGTGCCAAACTGGCGATTTTCCGCTTGCAGGTCCGTAGCTCTTGAGTAGTATTGGTGGTGCGAAGATCTAGTTTCATGCCCAAATATAATATAAAGTCCAAAACAGGTTTCTTCGTAGGTAATTTTTATCTTCATAGTATGAAAAAGTACTTGTGCATTTGGCTGCTATTATTTTTACCACTATTGGGCTGGGCCCAAAAAGCTTATGCTCCTTTGGATTTCACTGACCCTGTCACTTTCGGCGGAGACCATATCATTTACCAACATGAGCGCATTGTGCTGGGACCAAAAGCCTTCTTTGTGGACGGCCAGCTCAGTGATGAAGAAGCAGGTAAATGGCCATTTGTGTTCAATTCCATCCAAGACGCTGCGGCAGAAGTTAAAGATGGCAGCGAAAATTCCCCCATGGTACTTTATATCGCTCCATATGTGTATTGGATAGATGATCCTGATGATCCTGAGATTAGGGTGCCGCAAGATGGCCGTCCCGTCCCTTATGGTATGGAAATCAAATGTGAATGGCTTCGGTTTTTTGGGCTGAACAAGCATCCTGGAAATGTTATTTTGGCCTGTAACCGTGGACAAACACTGGGTGCTAAAGGCAACTTTACCATGTTCCGTTTTGACGGCCAAGGGACTTCGGCCGAAAACATCACCTTTGGCAATTATTGCAATGTCGACCTGGAATTCCCCTTAAAACCAGCTCTCAATAGAACACGTCGCGCTGATGCCATTGTCCAAGCCCAGCTGATCCACTGTAATGGAGACAAGATCGTGGCCCGCAACACTCATTTTATCAGTCGCCTGAACCTTTGTCCCTTCGTGGGAGGAAAAAGAGTGTTCTTTGATCAATGTCACTTCGAATCCACTGATGACGCCCTCTGTGGTACTGCCGTTTACAAAAACAGCTCCTTGGATTTTTACAGCTCCAAGCCTTTTTACCATACCACCGGAACAGGTGCGGTATTTTTAAACTGTGACATCCGATCTTTTACGGGTGGTGAGCAGTATTTTACCAAAGCCAATGGCCAAATAGCCGTCATTGATACGCGATTTAAAGGCCCCAAAATGACCGCCCTCAGCTGGAGGGATGAGCCCCCTGCTTCCATGAAAAACTACCAGCACAATGTCGAAGTAAACAATAAACCGATAACGATCAGCAGCAACAACCCCGAAAACACCGTTATACTTGCCGACAAACCTTTACTGAATGCTTACCGGATTGAAATAAGCGACGACACCCTTTATAATACTTACAATCTCCTCAAAGGAGATGACAACTGGGATCCCGAGGGGATCAAGGAAAGCGTAAAAGCTGCTGCATCTTCCCAAATGGAGGACTTTACCGACATTCCCGTGCAGCTAAGGATAAGTCCACCCACCAACCAGCTAGAGACGAAAAAGGATACCGCTTGGCTCGAAACATCATTTTTCAGATTCGGGAACTATCCAGCAGCAACGCGACCTGTTCAGTGGCAAATCCCCGAAGAAGACAAGGCCTTGGTGGCCATCACACCCTATGAAGATGGAAACCGCGTAGAGATCATTCCCACCAACATGACCAATACCGCCCAAAAGGTGGTACTCACGGCACATACCGAAGCTGGACTGGAAGCCGCTTGTGAACTGGAAATCCTCCCAGCCCAACTACCTCCTCCCCGGTTTTCCGACCTTCCCAAAATTCACCGCACTAAAGATGGCTACCTCAGCGTGGATTATTCGCTTAAGGAAGGGAAACTTACCGATCAGTCCGAAATTTCGTGGTACCGCAGCATCGATCCAAATGGAACGCAAGCCATCAAAATCGCCGTCTCCAGGGAGGGCAAACCGCTTCGGCAATATCAACTTTCGGCAAGTGACATTGGTAGGTACATCACGGTGGGTATCGCCCCCAAACATCTTCGAAGTGATGCAGGGCCAGAAGAAAGGTATTCACTGAAAACACCCATCGAAGCAGCGGATGTAAAAACAGATAGCCACCGATTAGAAACAGACTTCAGTACATTGGCAGTAGCGAACCAGCCTGAGATAATCCCTGGTCATTGGACCTTTGACACCTTGCAATCTTCTGCCTACCGTCCGTCCTTTCAGCCCGCTGATGCTTGGATCTATGGTAAAGGAACTGGTGGATCAGATGGGATGGTGGGCCTGCTGCAATCCGCCAGAACGGGCTCGATGAGCTACACGCCCCCAATGAAAATGGAAGCGGATATGGTGCTCAATATGGTCGTTTCACCCCATAAAACGGCTGGCCAAGGCTTTAGCGTAGCTCCTCTCTATATGGATGTACTGATCAAATACGACGCCAAAACCAAAACCGGCTATGGCCTCCGGATCATGCGTACCACAAAATTTGCCAACTCGGTAGACTGTTTCCTGATACGGTATGATCATAATCAGGTCACGCCCCTTACTGAACCGGTATCGACGAGTTGCTTTCGCGCTCCGGTCTACATCTCACTTTCAGTAAAAGAAAATTGCCTCTGTGCCACGCTATCCAGCGGTGCTGACTACGATCCTGCTGACTATCCAGTAGAAGTAAAAGACCGAGTGGAGCTTTCCAGCAATATATCCCCTGATCCTTATGGTGGTTTTGGGCTGGAATATAACGGAGGCTCGCCCACCATGATCAATGAGGTAAAATTGGAATGGAAGTAGGAAGCTATTAAATCCTTCTTATGGTGATTTTTGCCTATATTTAGTCAATGACAATCTTAAATGTATTAATGATTTTTTATGAAAAAATCCTTGCCCCTATTGCTTCTACTATTTTTTATCCTGATTGGCTATGGTCCACTTTTCGGACAGGGAGGATCGACCTCCAAGCCCGCTGAGAAAGACAGCATCAAAAAGATGGATTTCACCTTGATGCCTTTTTTAAGTTATAACAGGAATTTGAAACTGATGTTTGGCGCCATCCCGATGATGATGTACAAGCTAGACCCAAGCGACAGCATCTCCCCAAAGTCGCTTTCAGGTCTATCGGCCATCTATACCACGAACCATTCCTATTTTGTGGCAGGATTTAACAGATGGTATTTTAAAGAAGATACATGGAGGGCCAGTTTTTTTGCTTTGACCGGAGATAACAACTCACAATTTTACATGGATGATATCGATGCGCCAGGGTTTTACGATTATGGCACCAAGACCACGATCGTGAGTGCGGGCATTCAAAGAGAAATTGTCAACAGGCTATATGGTGGCCTGACTTACACCTACTCCCACTATGACACCCAATACGAAGACGATGTACAACCTCCTTCTACCACCAAAACCAACGGACTCGAAATAAACCTCCTCCTCGACACCAGGGATGCTGTTTACTATCCCACGAAAGGCCGGAGGACACGGTTACGATGGATCACTTATCCTGAGGGACTGGGCAATGATATAGATGCCAATAAGATCCTATCAGAATACAACCATTACTTTTCTGTACATGATGACAGGGATGTTTTTGCCGCTCGATTTGCTGGGAAATTTGGCTTGGGAGATATTGCCTTTGAACAACAAGTGACGCTTGGCGGTAAAGATATCCGCGGCTATTCCCAGGGAAAATACCGTGGCGATGGGCTCATGGCACTCCAGGGAGAGTACAGGTATAATTTTAATCATAAAATGGGCTTGGTTGGCTTCGCGGGTATGGCTACCATTTATGGTTCGGACACCGAAAGCTTCAATTGGAAACTCTATCCTGGCGCAGGCGTAGGCTACCGTTACCGCGCCTTCAAAACCGTCAAGTTTAACATCGGTCTGGATGCGGCCGTAGGCAAGGACGACTGGGGAGTTTATTTCCGAATAGGAGAGTCTTTTTAAATTCCCTTAATCTGCATCCATTACATCTGCTTTTCCTATCGCCAAGAGGCGGCCCACCTTCCGTTGCTTGGAATCCTGGTATATAGCCATGAAAGCCACTTTAATACTTCTATTATCTTCATACGCAAAACGGGGTCATATATAATTATTATCATATGATTTATATCATATCTGCCCTTTTTTACCAAATTCTAACCAATTATTACCAATAACTTTTACTATTTGCAGTATAGTTTTATTATCTTGATAAGGCTATTATGTCAACTACCGGATCACATCGGGTAAGATTATTTTTTTTAACATAAAACAGGAACCATGGGTTTTTGGCAGACCACAAAACGGACCATGTTTCGGTGGAAGCTCATTCCACCGCATCGTTGGCGAAAACCGGCCATTGTGCTGGTAGCTGCCATCGTGGGGCTGGGAATCTATGTACTCAAGCTGAGCAATGCAGCCTCTTACCTTTCGGATGATCCCCAAGCCTGCGTCAATTGCCACCTGATGACACCTCAATACATCACTTGGACCCACAGCTCCCACCGGGAAGTGGCCCATTGTAATGATTGCCATGTGCCCCATGACAATGTCTTCAACAAGTACTTCTTCAAGGCCAAAGACGGGCTTTACCACGCGTCCATCTTTACACTAAGAAAGGAACCTGAGGTGATTAGGGCCTTGGCACCTTCTCAGGCCGTGATCCAAAGCAACTGCATCCGATGCCACCAAGACCAGATCACCGACGCTAAAATGACGGCCACCATCACAAATCACCAAGAAATGCGCACAGACCGCACTTGCTGGGAATGCCACAGGGATGTACCCCATGGCAAGGTAAAAAGCCTCTCTTCTGTGGGCTATCAAATCGAGCCCATCAAAGAATACGCTCCAAAAGACCTGGAGGTAATTCCTGCTTGGCTAAAATCCTCAATGCAACAACAAATCGATCAACACGAATCAAACGAATAAGGCTATGAAAAACTGGATTCTCTTTTTAATCACGGCTGTAGTGGTCTTCTTATTGGCCATGTTGGCCTATTCCATCATGGACAGAAAAAACGAAGCCAAGTACGCCTATCAGCCAAAAGTGGAAATTGGGAATATCGAACCCCGAGATTCCATCTGGGGGCTAAACTACCCCAGGCAATACCAGTCATACATAAAAACCAAGGACACCAGTTTTCGTAGCATGTACAATACTTCTGGACATATCGCTGTATTGGAAGAAGATCCAGAACTCGTGATCCTGTGGGCAGGATATGCCTTCAGCAAGGAATACAACCAACCCAAAGGACACGCCCATGCGGTAGAGGACATCCGTCAGATACTCCGAACCGGAGCTCCTTTGGAACCGGGGGAAGGCCCTATGCCCAGCACTTGCTGGACCTGCAAAAGTCCTGATGTGCCCCGACTGATGAAAGAAATTGGCGTGACAGAATTTTACAGTAAAAAATGGTCCGATTTAGGAGCAGAAATGATCAACCCGATCGGCTGTGCAGATTGTCACAACCCCGAAACCATGAACCTGACCATCACACGGCCGGCCCTCGTGGAAGCTTTTGAAGCCATGGGCAAAGACATCAATGCGGCCAGTCACCAGCAAATGCGAAGTCTGGTATGTGCCCAATGTCACGTGGAATATTATTTCGCTAAAGACGCTCCGGATAAAAAAGGAGCCCAATACCTGACCTTCCCTTGGAAAGATGGCATGGACGTCGAATCCGTCGAGGCCTATTACGACAAATTGGATTTCGCTGACTGGGTGCACCCGATCAGCAAAACCCGCATGCTGAAAGCCCAGCACCCTGATTATGAACTCTTTTCCCTCGGTGTGCATGCTAAACGGGGCGTTTCCTGTGCCGATTGCCATATGCCCTACAAGACCGAGGGCGGCCAGAAATTCACCGATCACCACATCGGCTCACCGCTGAGCAATGTGGAAAACTCCTGCTTCGTCTGCCACCGGGAGAAGAAGGAAGACCTCATTACCGATGTCTATGACCGGCAGCGAACCATCAAAAAAGGCTCCGAAACACTCATGAGACTCATTGCCAAAGCCCATATCGAAGCCGGTAAAGCTTGGGAACTAGGCGCAACCGAGCAGCAGATGCAGCCCATCCAAGAAGGGATCCGGCATGCCCAGTGGCGATGGGATTACGCCGTGGCCTCTCACGGAGCCGCCTTCCATGCCCCACTGCCTACCAGCAGCATCGTAACCTCTGGAACTTCCATCATTGAGGAAGCACGGCTCCAGCTGGCTAGGCTCTTGGCCGACTTAGGACACAATAAACCGGTGGAGATGCCTGATTTTAATGACACCGAAGCCCTGCAAGCATACATCGGCTTGGACATGGAGAAGGAGCGGGCAGACAAATCACGGTTTCTTCAAGAGGTGATTCCCGAATGGCTCGAAGAAGGTAAAAAAAGAGAGGCCGGCTACACAATAGAAATGATCTCCAATGAATAACCGTAAGTTGGTACACAATCCACGCTTCGTTGCCTATATCCTTTTCACCATTACGAAAATAATTCCTTTTCTATGCGGTTGTTAAAATTGCTGGTTTCAAGCAAATTCATGCTTTTTTTACTGCTTACCTTTGCTATCGCCATGGCAGTGGCCACATTTCTGGAAAATGACTTTGGCACGGCAGTGGCCTGGGCTGTCATCTACGAATCGTGGTGGTTTGAGATGATCATGGTCTTGCTCGCCATCAACTTCATCGCCAATATCAAAAGGTATCACTTATTTAGCCGTCAAAAATGGCCCATTGGCCTCTTCCATGTGGCTTTTATAGTAATCATCATTGCAGCGGGCATTACCCGGTATTTCAGCCATGCTGGCACGATCCATATCCGGGAAGGGCAATCCCAACATGTCTATTTTACAGCAGAAAAGTACTTACAGGTACAACAAAGCGATCAAAACAAGCTTCAGCATTTCCAAAAACCCATCAAACTCACCAGTCAAACATTCCATCCACAGGAAGTGGCCTTACCCAATAGTGATGGGCTGAAAATCCGGATCAGCGATTTTATTCCGCACGGCCGCCCTGCATTTCAAAAAGGGGAAGTGGATTACCTGGATATTGCACTCACCCTGGGAGACGGCCGAGAAGATGTCATCTTGCCCATTGGCAAAAGTCTCCCCATGAAAGAGCTCCACCTGGCCACGCAAAAACAAGCGGCCCACCCCATCAAAATATATAAAGATGACAGCAGCTGGATGATCAGCAGCAAGGTCCATCTCCAAGTCATGCAGATGAGCAATCAGAACCTAGGCGTGATCCATGCAGGAGAAACCAAGCCCCTTAAACTCCGAAGTCTCTATCAATGGGAAAACGGCGCTTTCCTCATCAAAGCTACTCACGAAGACAGTCAATTGGCCTATGTAGAAGAAAAAGACCCGAAATTGGCCGATCAGCTTCCGGATGTGGTCGCTTTGGAAGTGCTGGACAAGACCGGAAATGTCCTCCAAAAAAACCACGTACAGCTGGTAAAGCTCAACCCAACATGGAACCTCGTCTCCTATAAGGGCAAAAATTATCGGTTTACCTATGGACCAAAAGCACAGCAGCTGCCTTTTTCCCTGTACTTGAAAGATTTTGAGATGCAGCGCTACCCCGGCAGCCAGAGCCCCTCCAGCTATGCCAGTGAGGTGACCGTAGAAGATGGACAGCAATCCTTTGATTTTAGGATTTATATGAACAATGTGCTGGACCATGGTGGTTACCGCTTCTACCAAGCCTCTTACGACACGGATGAACAGGGAACAGTACTCTCCATCAATCAGGACAAACTGGGAAGTACGCTGACCTATATCGGCTACCTCTTGCTTGGCTTGGGGATGTTCTTTACCCTTTTTACACTCAACAGCCGCTTTCAGTACCTTAACAAGCACCTCCAAAAAATCAAAAACGTTGCGACCCTGATGCTGGTCCTACTAAGTAGTGCCAGTATCGCTCAGGAAATGTCCAAAACGGCCGCTTGGGTGGTGCCAGAAATGCAGGCCAATCGCTATGGGCAATTGGTCGTCCAGGACCTGGATGGCAGGATGAAACCTTTGGGAACCCTGGCCAATGAAATCATCCGTAAACTGAATGGCAAATCCTCCATCGCACTGGATGAGGGACAATTAATGCTAAGCCCGGAGCAATTTCTGCTGGCCATGCAGATGTATCCAGAAATGATGGGAAGTCTTCCGATCATCAAAATAGATGCGCAAAAAGGCCTTCATATCTATGAGACGTTGGAATTGCCCCCTTCAGGCAAAGTGAGTTTCTTGGATTTTGTGGATGATGAAGGCCGGTATAAATTGCAGTCTATGGTAGAAAAAGCCAATCTGCTCAAACCTGCCGAGCGGAACGAAGGCGACAATGAACTCCTCAAAGTAGACGAGCGATTTAATATTTTCTTTGGATTGCTCTCAGGTGATTTCCTCAAACTCTTCCCCAACCGACTGGATGAAAACCACACCTGGTTTACAAGGGAAAATTCCACCCAAAACTTCCCGGAAGAGGATATTAAATTTGTCCGACATATTACGGGCATTTATCTACAGGGCCTACAGCAAGGGCTGGAAACTGATAATTGGCAAAAAGCCAATGAGTCACTCGAATACATTGACTTGTATCAGCGCAAAGCTGGCGAAGCTGTCTATCCCACCGACCGGCGGCTACAGGCCGAAAGGTTTTATAATAAACTTAATCTTGGCAATCGGCTTTTTGGAGTATTCTGGTTGCTGGGGATTTTCATGCTGGTAATAGCGATCTGGCAGACATTTACAGAAAACAAGTGGACCAAATGGCTCTGGAGGGCAGGAATGGTATTGAGCGGATTGGGCATGCTTGCCTTCACGTTTCATCTTGGCCTTCGTTGGTACATAGCGCAGCATCCTCCCTGGAGTGATGGGTTTGAAATGCTGGTGTTTGTGGGCTGGGGGGTATTGCTTTTTGGGCTGCTCTTTTCACGCAAGTCCAGGTTTACGGTCCCGCTCGGACTGATATTTTCGGGCACCTTGCTCTTCGTGGCATTTCTGGAATGGCTCAATCCGGAGATCACCAACCTCATGCCCGTGCTGCACTCCTACTGGCTTAAGATCCATGTCGCCATTATTGTGAGCAGCTATGCACCTTTGGCACTGGCTGCCGTCATGGCTTTGCTCAGCATGATTCTACTGATCTTCTCACCCAAAAGACCTCTTGTCAATTGGTGGAAGAGCTTATTGGAACTGGCCATTGTCAATGAAATGGCCATTACCATCGGGCTGTTTTTACTCACCATCGGCACATTTCTGGGCGGTGTCTGGGCCAATGAAAGCTGGGGACGCTACTGGGCTTGGGATCCAAAGGAGACTTGGGCGCTGATTTCCATTCTAGTATATGCCAGTGTGCTTCACTTGAGGTTGATTCCAGGGCTAAAAAACTTTATGGTCTATCAGCTTGCCAGCCTCTGGGCATTTGCTTCCATCATCATGACATCCTTTGGGGTCAACTACTACCTATCCGGCCTGCATTCCTACGCCAAGGGTGATCCTGTGCCCATTCCGTCATGGGTGTACTGGTGCGTAGCCATTTTGCTGGCCATCTCCATCGGAGCCATGTTACGTTACAAAAACTTCCCCGCTTCCATCAAAGCCTATCTTAAAGTCTAACGTGTCAAACGCTCCTGATCCAGCTGAGTTTTCCTTTGGGAAGCATGTTCGAGCAGCGCATCCAGCGCCCTTCGATCAAAATATTGGCCATCATTCATCACGGCAAAGATATCTTGGGTAGCCCCTACATCTTTCAGTGGATTACTGTTCAATAAGACCAAATCCGCCTGTTTGCCCGTTTCTACAGTTCCCATGGTGGAGGATTTACCCATAAATGCAGCGCCATTAATGGTAGCAGTCTGTAGCACCTGTAGCGGACTCAGGCCAGCCTCCTGAAAAAGCTCCAGCTCTTGGTGCAATGACAAGGCAGGGTACACAAACGTATTCAAGGCTGCCGCATCACTTCCTGCCAAAATCGTCATCCCTGCCCGCTGGAGATAGGGAAGCTGTGCTGCTATCTGCTGGTACCGCTCCTTTCGGGCTTGCCACTGCTCGGGGGAGGAATCGGCGATACGGTCGATCCGCCATTGGTAGTTGGAAGTAAAACGATCGGTAAGGTATTTCCTAAAATCATCATCGGCATGGTTATCCACATCATAGTAGGCCAACTGCTTGCCACCGATAAGTGTGGGCGTAATGGCCAAGCCCGAGTCGGCCAGCTTTTGGTAATGCAGCATTGCCGTGTCCTGGTCAAAATGCCCTGCATAATAGGTATTGGCTTCGGATGGGGACATTCTGCCATTGGCGACTTCATGTGCAATGCGGTATTCGTCAGTGCCCAGTCGCAGCAAATAACTCGCATGCTCAATGCTGGAGAGCCCCGCAGCTGCCAAGTCTTCCATACTCAAATCCAACGGCACATGCGCTGAAACCAAAAAACCCCTTTCATGGGCCTGTTTTACACTTTGCAGGAAGAGTTCACCCGAAAGGGCATTTTCTGTCACTTTTACCATATCCACTTCGTAATCCTCCAGCTTATCCAGCATTTGCTGTAGCTCTTCTTCATTGGCAATCTCCAGATCACCTTTCCAGAAGGAGTCGATACCCTCCAACTTCCTCCCGGCCGTAAAAATCTGAGGTCCCAGGAATTTGTCAGCAGCTATTTCCTCACGCCACTGCAACACCTGCTCACCAAGGTCACTGGCCATATCCCTGACGGTGGTGATGCCATAAGCTACAAAAACCGGGAAAAGAGCAAGGTTATCTTCCACCAGATCCTCGCCCTCGAAATGTACGTGCATATCCCATAGACCAGGAATAATGTACTTTCCCTTCGCGTCAATTTGTCTTTCAGCAGGCACCATCTCACTGAGATCACCATAAGTTGAGATCGTGACTATCCTGGCACTGTCCACCAAAATGGCCTGGTTTTCCAGCACGTTGCCATCTTTTACATTGACGATTTTCCCATTGTGCAGGAGCTGCGCCTGATCAGATATATTGATCTTGGATTTTTGCACGTCTTGGCAGGAGAAAAAGGCAATCAGACAACTGATGATGGAAAGTACGCGTTTCATGGGATGGTTTTTACTGAAAACAATGTGCCTTGTAATCATGGCTCCCCAAACATACTGATCAGAACGCTAAAATAAGTATAATCCACCCTTTTTAACTTCCAGAAAACCTTATACGCGTACCAAGCCTCTAAATCCACGTGCTCCATAATAAGAATCAGCTCCATTATGGTAGAGAAAAACAGTATCGTAGCGGCGGTCACAAAACAGTGCTCCGCCTAGCTCACGTATGGAGGTGGGCGTCTGTATCCAGCTGGATGTTTTAAGGTCAAATGCACCCAGCTCCTGCAGTGAGCGATATTGGGCTTCATCCAGTAATTCGATGCCCATGTCAGCAGCCACTTCCAGCACACTGTTTGATGGCGGATACTTCTTTCGTGCCATTAAAGCCTCATGATCATAGCAAAGACTCCTTCTCCCTTTTGGGCTTTCTACTGAGCAATCGCAAAAAACATATTGATCCGTTTCCGTATCATGGCCAATCACATCAGGCTCCCCACCTGTTTCCTCCATCTGGGAAATGGCCCAAATCTTTAGGGGCTTCGCTTCCAATTTGGCCTCTATTGGCCCCCACTTCAACCCTTTGTGTCGTGATGGATTTTGCTCAAAACGGTCCTTTAGGATTTCCAAAAACGCCTTTGCTTCTTCTGTTTCTAACTTTCTGTTAGTGCTCATATTTTATAATTTGTGGAGTATTCCATCTTAGTCATTTAACCCCAAGCCTTCAAAGATCCTTGGTATGGCTTTCTCAATTCGGGATACTTTGGTCTTAGGCTGCTTGGGCTGGGAAAAATGGAGTAAGTAACCTCGCTGCCTCCCCGGCGTAAGCTTCTCAAAGGCCGTCTTTAACTCCGGGCTCCCATCCAAATATTCCTTAAACTCATCGGACATGTCAAACTCTTTGGTTTTCTTGAGCTTCACCTCCAAACCTGCCTTTTCTACCTCGATGGCTTCGTAGATATATGCTTTCAATACTGATCGACGGTCCAGGATTTCCACAACATTGGTAAACCGGACCTGTCTGGCCGCCTGTACATTCTCTGTCTGCTGGATCAGCAGACCTTCGGTATCCTTAAGCAAGGCTCCCTTATGAAACAGCAGGGCACAGTAATCTTTAAATCCATGGATCAATACCACATTAGCGGGCTTGCCTGTTCTTCCTGATGGATAAGTATAGCAGGGCACTCCCCATTTGAGTTCCTCGGTCAGCCCACATTCCATCATCAGCTTCCGCATTAGGCGATATTCTTCCTGCCATCTACTGTCTTTCTCAAAGAAAGAATCAACTTTTGGGTTCATCAGCCCTTGCTATTTAGTTCATTAATTTCTGCTTGAGCGAGAATAAGCTTCTTTATTACTTCTGAAGGCACCTCTTGGTCAAACTTAATCTGTATCGTCTTTTTGCCAGTTTTGTAACCCTTTTCTTTAAGGATTTTTCGATCCTCTTCCTGTAGGGAATCCACCCCGAAGCTTACATGGTACTTGGCCACATCAAATCCCACCAATATTCCATGGTATTTGTATATGGGTACATTCCAGCTGATTCCTTCATCCGCCTGGGGAACAGTGTCTGTGATGATCTTCCTGAGCTCCTCCATGATCGGCTTTGCCTCATCGAGCGCATTCGCGATATAAGCCGCTACATTTTTTACCTTTTCCATGCCTATATTTTATTTCATCGGTTCACCAAAAACTTTTTCGGCCTTTCTTTCCGCTGGCCTAAAATACCAGGAAATAACCGTTAATACGATCAAGAGTAGTGGTCCAAACAGTGTTATAGGTTCGTCACCAACGGCAAGGTGCGAACACACCGCACCCGACATCACAAAGAAAAAGCCCGCATATGCCCATTCTTTCACCAATGGGAATTTAGGGACTAAAACGGCCACTGTGCCCAGTATTTTCCATACTCCCAATAAAGTAAGCAAATACACAGGATAGCCCAAATGGCCCATCATCTGCACCTCCTCTTCCATCTGTATCAACTGGACAATGCCTGTCGACACCATCCCCAATGCCAACCAAACGGTGGCAATCCAATAGATAATCTTATTACGCTTTTTCATGCTTATTTTATCCTTATATTTTTTTGTCAGGGACTCAATATTTCTTAGTACCGGGGCAGAGAACCACAACCACGTCTTAGCGTTGTCCCGCCGTCTCTGACGCAGGAGCACGAAGACTGAGTCTCCCGACTCCATGCGAGTGTACTTCCCTGATTATAGTTGACCGGATTAATTATTAGATTTCATTGTCAAACATCGTAATAATTGGTCTTTCCCCGGATGGAATTTTAAACCAATTCCTTTCAAACTCCTCCGGATTTTTGCTCCTTTTTGCTATAACGAGAGCTGTGACCAAGCTTGACGAATTGCCTGCTCCAGGCCTGGAGGAACAGCTTGTCCCGGAGGCTATCGGGAACGAGGCAGTCTCGTCTAAAGAGAAGGAGATTGCTTCACTCCGTTGCTATGCGTTCGCAATAGCCTGCCTCGATACTTTCGGGGACGTTATGCTCAGGTCTCATATCTCATTACTTGATACTTTTTTGAATTTCTTCCAATCGATCGTGCGCCATATTGATACCTTGGACAAAGGGGAGCTGGAGGATTTGATCCCTGATGGCCACCGAGCGATAGATGACATGCATGCTGAGTTTGCTGGTATCCTCATTAAGTGATTCAAACTCCAAAAACTCCAGCTGAGCGCCAAAATCCGCATTCTCCATCTCAAAGGTTCGCGTGATCTTTTTATTCATAACAACATCATGGACCGTTCCATGAAAGCCGTGCTTGTTACCTTTTGGATCTGTCGTCTCAAAATGGTAGCTGCCGTGCGTTTTGTTTTCGAGCTTTAGCACTTTGGTGCCCATCCATTGTTCCACGATTTCCGGTTCCATGTATGCCTTGAAAAGCAAGTCCAGTGGAAGGTCAAATTCCCGTGTAATAAGAATTTCCTGCTTGCCATCTTCTGCATGTACTTTTGTCTTGAGTTCCATGGTAAGTTTAGTCGTTAAGTTTTATGATTAGTCCTGCTTTATCAGATTAAGAAAGTACCTTAAAGAGATCCCTCGTTCCTCGGGATGACAGGGTGTTTTGTCATTCCGACGAATAGCCTGTCCCGATACATCAGGAAGTAATCTCCTAAAATAATCACAACATGACAAAGTAGGATTAGGTACAATTGTCCAACTGGCTAAATCAGTCACCATCTTTTTTTGACTTATAGTTTTTCATCACCGCCTCCAGCTTATTGAACTTCTCATCCCAAAACTGCCGAAAGGGCTCGATGAAATCGGCAATGGTCTTCAGCTTTTCAGGGTTCAGCTGGTAGTAAATTTCCCTTCCGGACTGTTCCTGCTCGAGCAACTCGCACTCGGTAAGAATCTGGATATGTTTAGAAATTGTCTGTCTGGAGGAGTCAAAATTTCCCGCAATGGCACTGGGGGTCATGGACTGAATGGCCACCAAAGTAATGATTGCCCTCCGCGTGGGATCGGCAATGGCCTGAAATACATCTCTTCGTAGTTCCATAAACGCAGCTATTTGACTGCTAATATAAGCGCAATCATTTAACTGCGCAAATTTTAGAGGCTATTTTTACTTAAAAATCAAGGTGTTATAGTTAAAACCAGCTTCCATAACCGCTATACCTTAGGATAAAACAGGAATATCATTCTGTATACAGCTCAGGTTCAATAGCGTCATACGCCTGGGCGTTGATATTTATATTCCACTTTACACATTAACCAATTTCCAGAAAAATAGTGTTCGTCGTAAGCTTCTTGATTTCCGACACGCTCTTCTTCTTCGAGCATTTCCCAAGTTCCTTGGTAACAATTATCTTTCAAGTTATATTCTCCATGATAATGTATATCCGGATGCTCTTTGGAATCATCCCCAAAACAGACTCCATTATCTTCAAATACCAATCGTTGGTATTTTTTTATGAAACTTATATTATTTCCTTCCACAAATCCGCTGATAACTGACGGTTCATCCGAAAGTGCAAGGTCATAGGCTTTTCCACCTAACTGCCCATTGTCATCATATAGCTCCATCCGAAAAGTGAAATAATGAATTTCAGGTGCTGCTTCTGTACCTTCATTAATGGAATACTCACCTTCCCACGTCCCCGTTAGATTTATCATATAGAAATGACATCATTAATTCATGACCACTACCACACCCTTTGCTTCAGTCCCTCCATCACTGGTTTTTGTAAATTGATCAGGTAGCCATTGACTACGGCATGTGTCAGTTGGCCATTGCTTTCCAAGAAAAAATTGGCCGAGCTGCCTGTCGTGGTACCGCCGGGAATGCTGTCCTGATCAGTAAAGACGAGGATCGGCAACTCATGCAGAGCCTCTTCTGGTGCATGCTTTACCTTAACGGCCAAGTTTCCTTCTCTCAGCAGCTCAAGGGCCATATCAGGGGTAATACTGCTAAGTGAATCCAAGGTCTCCTCGGCCACTTTCCCTTTTTTCAGCATCATCCCGCTGGCATCAAATTCCTTATATGCATAGTACACCGATAGATCTCCCACATCATCCAAGCTGCCCCTTACATAAAAATCTCCTTTGCCTATCTCCACATTACGCCGCTTGATCCCTAAATCCAGCTGATATTGGCCATTAGAGTCATCGATCGTTACATTTTTCAGGAGCAGGTCCATCAGCATGTTATCATTGTCCGGAATGCGAAAGTAATCCTCCACGGCATAGCGTTCATAATTTCCTGTAGCGATTTCATAGAGGGCGTTCAGGATAATCATAAAATTCAACTGGCGAATGTACTGTTTGTCAGGGTCTCCCGGATAACCGCCTGACTCGATCAGGATGGTACTGGTTCCCCATTTTTGGAAATTATCACCAAACGCCCTCGGCTCAAAGGCATCATTGTACTTGCCTACTTGGCCAGGGGTCACCTCTTGCAGGACACGGTTCATGCCCACAATCACCTGCATGGCTTTTGCCCGCACGTCATTTACTTCCGTTTTATAATTGAATGCCGGTGCCAGCACGGAGATCGTGGCGGGTTTGGGAGTTTGTTCCACATTATAATAAATCTGCTGGTCATGGAGGTTAAAGCCAATATCAGCCTGAAATTCCTCTCTAGCGGTTTTTAGGATGTTGGCCTCTGGAGATACTTCCTTGATGGCATCTCGGTTCAGGTCAATGCCATAGGCATTTCGGCGGGTAAACCTTTCTGCGCCATCGGGATTGACCATTGGGATAAAATGCAGCGTCAATTGATCATGAATGGCCTTTCGTATTTGGCCAAAATCATCCCCACTGCCTTCCAGAAAGTTAAACAGGTCAAAAAGCGCCATTGTGGCCGTGCTTTCATCCCCGTGCATCTGCGACCAAAGCAGCACCTTTGTTTCCCCCTTTCCATATGCCAACTGCCTGATAGGACGCCCTTCCACGGACTTTCCAAGAGCAGTCACTTCAAAGCCCTCCGTATGATCCTCTATCAGCGGCTGCAAATCTGCATGCGTAAACCGACGATGGGTGATAGCCGACTCCTTGTATTGCTCATAAGCCGCTTCTAGCACCGCCGGTTGGAGATTTTTTGTACGCTCTTGGGGTTGTGTACATGAAAACAAACAAAAGGACAGCCCTATGCTTGCCACTGCGATAGTGCTCCATCGTTTCTTGTATAATTGCTCCATATCTTTCGCCTATTAAAATTATCCTTGCCCAAAATTGGCTTTCAATTCACGAGCATTGCTCACTGATTTCAGGGATTTTTCTTTTCCTAAGTACGGAAACCTCTGTTAGAAATCACCATTCACTTTTTAATGTCAATCAAAATAATAAACTTCAGGGATATTTTGGTTCGAATGCAGAAATAACAACTTGGGCATACCTAAATTTACCATTTGCAGCGGACCGGCATACAGTTTCTCCGAACCGATTTCTGTCGGGAGAACCTGTAAATCCATTGACCAAGGCATATTTTAATTGGTGAATCCAGTAGATTTCATAAAATATGACAAAAGACAATAACCATTTTACCGCAGAATGTTCTTAGCACCTTAGCAAACCGACATAAAACCCCACAGCCCAATGAAACTAGAGATATTGATCAAACAATTGCCACTGAAACACACCTTCACCATCGCCCACCAAAGTCGTGATGTGCAGGAAACACTCATCGTCCGCCTTACGGATGGTGAGTTTTATGGCCTTGGGGAGTCCACCACCAATCCCTTCTATGGGATGACGGTCGAAAACATGACCGAGTCCCTGGAAAATGCCCGTCCGATCGTCGAAGCAGGTAATTGGGAAACGCCTGAGAAGCTTTGGGAACAATGTAAAGGGATTTTTGCCCACAATCCATTTGCCCAGTGTGCACTGGATTTGGCCGCTTGGGACCTGTTCACCAAAAAGATGGACGTAAAGCTCTACGAGTACCTCAAGCTGGATCCATTAAACATCCCGACGACCAACTTCACCATAGGTATAGCCGAAACGAGCAAAATGGTGGAAAAGATGAGGGAGCTGGACTGGCCACTTTATAAAATCAAGCTGGGCACAGACCATGACCTGGAGATCGTACGCGAGCTGCGCAAACACACCAAAGCCATCTTCCGCATCGATGCAAATTGTGCATGGAACGCAGAGCAGGCCATTGAATATTCCCATGAACTGAAGAAACTCCAAGTGGAATTTATGGAGCAGCCACTGGCCAAAGACGACCTGGAAGGCATGAAGGAAGTGTATAAACATAGCAAATTGCCCGTCATTGCGGACGAAAGCTGCATCGTGGAATCAGATGTCAAAAAATGCCATGGTCTCTTCCATGGCATCAATGTCAAGTTGGTCAAAGCGGGTGGCATTACACCTGGATTGCGCATGCTCTATGAAGCCAAGGAACTGGGCATGCAGACCATGGTGGGCTGTATGACGGAATCTTCTGTGGGCGTAACGGCGATTGCCCATATTGCACCGCTACTGGATTATGTGGATATGGACGGAGCTATGCTGCTCGCCAAGGACATTGCCAAAGGCGTCCATATCGAACCCGGAAAAGTCACTTTCCCAGATGGACCAGGCATCGGCGCAGAGTTAATTTGATTTCTTTTCTGTTGTTGGATGATTGGAGGACTATATTGTCAGCTGAAGGATTTCGAATTTCTATCGTGTTTTACCTTATCGCTTTTAGCAAAAAATGTTTAGAACAATAAAAAAACGGCCGGTTCAACAGTAAAAACAGAAATTTTCTGTGTCTTATCGCCTTCCGCAAACACCAAAAACACCCTGAAAAGATCTACATGCAGCACCACCCTATAAACCATAAAATCGGTAGACTTATTCCCTGGAAAGGAAAGGACTACCTCTATTTCAGCGGCACTGCTTATTTAGGGATGGGCAGTGTGCCGAAATTCGAGCAGCTGATTCTTCAAGGCATCCAACAGTACGGCTCCAATCACGGAGCCAGTAGATTTAGCAATGTCCAGCTGGAAGTATTTGACGCCTTGGAAGAGAAATTTGCCCATGAAGCAGGAGCTCCATTTGGAGCTTTGCTCAGCAGTGGATTTATGGCCGGATATCTCGCCCAGACGCTTTTGTATGCACATGCGGATGATGTGTGGCCAGCTCCGGATGCCCATCCAGCCATCCTTCCCGCCCAATTCCAGCCTGATCCAATCCTGTCTTTCCGCAATTTTGCTGAGGACTGTATCCAAAAGAGCCATCAAGTAACAGGCCACACCATCGCTATCCTCTCCAATGCGGTGGATACCATTTTACCGGCCGTGCATGATTTTAGCTGGGTAAGACAGCTCTCGGAACAAAATAATTATTACCTGCTGATAGACGACAGTCATGCTTTGGGATTGCTTGGAAAAGGAATATACGGCACCTATCATCAGTGGAAGAGCCTCCCTGTCCGTTTGATTGTAGCAGGCTCGCTTGGCAAAGCCTTGGCCATTCCTGCGGGAATTATTTTGGGGGATGCCTACTTTATAGAAAAGGTGAAAAGCAGCGCTATCTTCAGAGGGGCCTCTCCAGCAGCACCAGGTTACTGTCAGGCCTTCTTGCAGGCTGACAAACTCTACGAACAGCAGCAATCGCTACTTCGAGCAAACATGGCGTATTTTTTTCACCTGATCAAAGACTCCTCGGATAAGCTAAGGTTCAATCCTCGTTTCCCTGTGGTCACCTTCAAAAATAACGGTTGGTCTCCCAAATTGCTGGAAGCAGGAATTATGATTTCCTCTTTTTCCTATCCAAGGTCGGAAGATGCGCCTGTGGACCGGATTATTTTATCCGCCTACCACACCAAAGAAGACCTCGTACAATTGGCCGCAGCGATTACCTCAGGCTAACCTAAAAAGTCTCAAAGAACGCCAGGATTATTTTTGTGCACTAATTTCAGATCAAGCAATATTTCTCTTTAATTCAGCAATAGGAATGCGTGCTCCATCATAAAAAAATCAGCGCAAATCTTATTAATCTGCGCCATCTGCGTGCTATCGAAACCAATCCTAATCCCCCCAACTTTTTCGCTTGCCCCCTAATTTCTGAGGATAATGACAGTTGGTAAAGAAGTATAAACCTGATTTCGAAAATGAAATAGATATCAAGCCGTCATTGGTAATGGAGTGAAGCAATCTCGTTTTCTTAATACGGGATTGCCACGTCGCAGGCTCCTCGTAAGGTCGAAAATAAACCGTCATTGCGAACACAGCGGTAGCGGAGTGAAGCAATCTATTCTTTTGAATCCGAGATTTCCACGCCGCATTCTCCCTGCTTATGGCACCAGACAAGCCTGCCTTTGGCACCAGACAGGCCTGTCTACAGCCAAAGGCAGGCGCGAAATGAAGGTTTTAAAATACTAGCGTCCGAGAAAACAATCGTTAAATTGAAAAAATCAACTGTTCTCACCCCTAAATCCCCCTAAAGGGGATGGGGGTCATTTTAGGGATTGGGATAAAAACCCTCAAATTTCTATTTAAAGACAGTTTTTGATCTTATTTTAAATTTAGTCGGACGTCAGTAGATTTAAAATATAATTCGGAATTACAAATTACAGCAGTAACCTGTCCAATCTATTTCAATAGACACAATACCGATCAATTTTCCTTCCTCTTAAAGGGGCGCCTTGCAGCTGGCGATAAAGGTCTTCAGCTCTTCTGCAGTAATTTTTCCAGCATAATAAGCTTTCCCAAAAACCACACCTCTCAAACCCAAATCCTTTAACCGCTTAAAATCCTCCACATTTCGGACACCACCACTGGCGACGACATGGAGATTTGGAAATCGCTCCACAATTTCTCCATATAGCTCAAAGTTTGGCCCTTCCATGACACCTTCTCTGGTAATATCAGAACATTTCAGATATTTTAATCCTCTATCGTAAAAATAGGAAATCTGATCAAAAAGATGGATATCGGTCTTTTTTTGCCAACCTCTGATCTTGATCAGATGGTCTCTGGGATCAGTATCTGCCGCCATGTTGATTTTTTCCCTTCCGTATGAAATCAACCATTGGGCAAACTTTTCGGGTGAATTGGCCGCTACAGTAGCAGCAGTAATGGTTTTGGCTCCATGTTCAAAAACCTTGATAATATCTCCATCTGTACCTACACCTCCCGTGAAATCGACACTTAGCGAAGTATAAGCAGAAATAGTATGTAAAATATGATAGTTTTTTGGACTTCCCCTCCTAGCACCGTCCAGATCCACCAAATGAACCCGCTCAATACCGCAGTTCTCAAACTCCTGGGCAATTTCCAAGGGGTTATCAGATATCACCTGCTCGGTGCTAAAGTCACCTTTTTCGAGACGGACACACTTTCCGTTCATGATCCATATAGATGGAATTATTTCAAACATTTTGCGTCAAGGTTATAGGATTAAATAGCATGACTTAGCCTTATACTGCTCCAAGTAAGATAAAAAGCTACTGTTTCTAGTCAAGCCTTTCCTAATATAATATTAAACCACCTGATTTAATAATTAATCCCTATAATTATTTTTAAGCAAGTGATTCTGGTAGAATTAGTAAGATACCAGCCAGACAGTACCCTTTAATACTCCAGTTTGGCAATTTTACCTTCAGCACCAGAAGCCCAAATGGTCTCCCCATTCTTGGCCAATTTTATGGCATGGAGGCCATAATCGGAAAATTTCGTCCAATTCTCCCCGCCATCGGAGGAATAATCACTACCATTAGGGCCCACTGCTATCAGCCAACTCCTTTCTGGAAAATAAGCCACTCCTGATCGATAGCCAGCGGGAGGTTTGCCTTCCGTGGACTTCCACGTTTTGCCATGATCGAGTGAAAAAGCACTGTTCCCGGAAGCACGATCGGGATCAAGATAATCCCCGCCGACAGCGACAATATGCCTTTTGTTCATAAAAGTGAGGGAGAAGATGCCTTGAGAAGGCTTCCCCTGAATAAATGGTGCCGGAATGGTATCCCAATCGATACCGCCATTTTCCGAATAATAAATATTGCTCTTAATACCACCACTGGCGATCCAGATTTCATGGCCTTTGGCCAAAATCCCCGAACCACTTGCCGCAAAGCCGGCTTCTCCATCAGGGACTTCAGGTGTCCGGCTAAGCGGCTCCCAAGAATCCCCGCCATTTAGGGTGAGCAGCACCATCCATTTTCCATCTACAGGATCACCATATGCATACCCTCTTCTTTCATCCACAAAGGCCAATCCGTCCAAAAAGGCTTCTTCAGGCCCTTGGTATTTCTTCTCCCATGACTTCCCGCCATCGGTAGTTTTATAAATAACCGCCGGCTGCCCTGCGGAAACAGCAACCGCCGTTTTGGCATTAAAGGCTTCAATATCCCTAAAATCCACAGTGTCCAGTCCAGCGATCACACCCTTTTCCCAATGCTCGCCACCATCCATGGTTAGCATCCAGCACCCATTACTGCCCGTCGCCCACACAATGTCCGCTGTCAAGGGGGAAAGACCCCTTAGGGACGCTTCGGTGGGAGTGGTGATCTCCTTCCAGCCCATGGGAGAAGGACGCTCTGTAGCCTGCGGAGTATTACATGAAAAAAAGAGACCTAAAAATGCCCATACAAGGACTTGATGATAAATTTGATGTTTCATTTCTTCTCGATAAAAATCTTAACAACCTATATGATTATAAATTGATTTCGCATAAATCTTCAATCTGCATTTCTTGACATGATGGTTTGCAGCCAATTAGCCCAAACATACATCTTCCGGACTTAAGTTTTTCAACCCAAAAACCATCGGAAAAGTTTCTTTCACATCGATTGACAATTATTATCTAACATTCCATTAAGAAAACGACTCTCTTAGGTATTTTGCGGTATAATTGTCCTCTACCTCCCCCAGTGCTTCCGGTGTACCTTCAAAGGTCACGTTTCCTCCGCGTTCACCACCTTCCGGTCCTAGATCAATCACCCAGTCGGCAGATTTGATGACTTCAGTGTTGTGCTCAATAATGATCACCGAATGCCCTTCCTCTATCAAGGCATTGATGGAATACAACAGTTTCTTAATGTCATGAAAGTGTAGACCAGTGGTGGGTTCGTCAAAGATAAACAGTACATGGTCTTTGGCTTTGTTGCCTCCTTTGCCCAGAAAGGAAGCCAGCTTTACCCGCTGGGCTTCGCCTCCACTGAGAGTGTTTGATGACTGCCCAAGACCAATATAGCCCAGACCAACCTCCTGCAGCGGCTGCAAACGGGAGATGATGGCATTTTTCTCCTGGAAGAATGTCATGGCTTCATCAATGGTCATCCCAAGCACATCGGCTATGTTTTTGTCTTTATAAGTGATGTCAAGGATCTCGTTTTTGAAGCGCTTTCCCTTACAGGATTCACAGGTAAGAAAAATATCGGCCATAAACTGCATCTCTATTTTCTGCGTGCCTTCCCCTTGGCAAGCTTCGCAGCGACCGCCGTCCACATTAAAGCTAAAGAAGGCTGGTTTATAGCCCCGCTGTTTGGCCACTGGCTGATCAGCAAATAAGCTTCTAATAGCATCATAGGCTTTCACATACGTTACGGGATTGGACCGGGAAGACTTTCCGATTGGGTTTTGGTCCACAAATTCCACTTGGCTAATGGATTTATAGTCTCCGCCCAACTTATCAAATTTTCCCGTCTCATCGATTACCGTGCCCAGCATTTTGCCCAATGCTGGGTACAATACTTTCTTGATCAAAGTAGACTTGCCAGAGCCACTGACCCCAGTGATCACTGTAAGGGCATGTAGCGGAACCTGAACATTGATGTTTTTAAGGTTGTTTTCACGAGCTCCATTGATCAGGATTTTATCCTTCCACTTTCTGTTTCCCTGCTTGATATCTATTTTTTCTACTCCCTTCAGGTATTTTGCGGTGTAGGTTTCTCCATGGGCAATAAGGTTTTCCAAATCACCTTGAAAAACCAGTTCCCCGCCATTGACGCCAGCATCCGGCCCAATGTCCACAATTTCAT
This sequence comes from Echinicola soli, assembly GCF_006575665.1. Lineage (NCBI taxonomy): Bacteria > Pseudomonadati > Bacteroidota > Cytophagia > Cytophagales > Cyclobacteriaceae > Echinicola > Echinicola soli. Next base: position 1,447,276 of record NZ_CP041253.1, on the reverse strand, counting down.
CGGCAGCCTTCATGATTTTTTCCTCATGCTCTACCACAATTACCGTATTGCCCATGTCCCGAAGGGATTTGAGCACCGATATCAGCCGATCGGTATCCCTGGGATGCAGGCCAATGCTCGGCTCATCCAGTATATACATTGATCCTACCAAAGCACTTCCCAGTGAAGTGGCCAGCTTGATCCGCTGATATTCCCCGCCCGAGAGGCTGGAGGTAAGGCGATTTAGCGTCAAATAGCCCAGACCAACTTTATCGATATACTCCAGTCGGTTTAAGATTTCCTTGAGAAGTCGATTGGCCGTTTTTTTCTCTCCTTCAGTAAGTTGGATAGTTTGGAAAAATTCCAGTGCCCTGTCGATCGGCATCAGCACAATGTCGGTGATGGAATGGCCGTCGACTTTGACATAGGCAGCATCTTTTCGGAGCCTGGTCCCCTTACAGTCAGGGCATGTAGTTCTCCCACGGAAGCGTGATAGCATCACCCTATACTGGATTTTGTGGGTCTTACTCTGCAAATGCTCAAAAAATGCATCGAGCCCTTTGAAATGACTATTGCCTTTCCAGATCAGTTCTTTGTGCTCCTCATCGAGCTCTTCATAAGGTCTATGAATGGGAAAATCAAAGTGAATGCCGTTTTTGATCAGTGGAGTAGCCCATTTTTTGGTGGTCTCTCCCCGCCAAGGGGCGATGGCACCTTCATAAACGGAAAGGGACTTATCAGGAACCACCAAATCCGGATCGATGCCCAGCACCGAACCAAAACCCTCACAGGTCCTACAGGCGCCGTAGGGATTGTTAAAGCTAAAGAAATTGACTGATGGAAGCTCGAAAGAAATTCCATCCAGCTCAAAACGGTCACTGAATTTTCTCGATTCTTTTCCAGGAACTACCACAAAACAATCGCCGTGTCCCTCAAAGAAAGCCGTCTGCACACTATCTGCTATACGGAAATGATTGTCTTCGTCTTCTTTCCTGACTACAGCCCTATCGATCAGGATTTCTATGTCACCTTCAGGAATACTTTTTTCCTCCAGCAGCTCCTCCACATAATACACCTCTCCATCAATAATAATCCGTGTAAATCCTTTTTGTAATAGAATTTCCAGTTCTTTTTCCATGCTTCGGGAGGCATTGGTCTGTAAAGGACAGCTGATCATTACTTTTTTGCCCTCTTCGAAGCTATGGATAAAATCCACCACATCCGTAACGGTATGGTGCTTTACTTCTTCCCCACTGATGGGGGATATCGTATGGCCGATTCTGCTAAACAGGAGCTTGAGATAATCATAGATCTCTGTGGTGGTGCCTACTGTAGACCTGGGATTTTTGGTGGTTACCTTTTGCTGAATGGCAATGGCCGGAGAAACGCCCTTGATGTATTCTACATCCGGCTTTTCCATTCTCCCCAAAAATTGACGGGCATAGGAACTCAGGCTCTCCACATACATCCGCTGGCCCTCAGCAAACAAGGTATCAAAGGCCAAACTGGACTTTCCGGAACCTGACAGTCCTGTTACGACCACCAGTTTATTTCTGGGAATGGCCACACTCAGGTTTTTCAGGTTGTTTACCCGGGCGTTTTTGATGATGATATATGATTTAGGGTCTAAATTCTCTATCGATGATGGATTCAAGGCAGTTGTCTCATTCATAGCTTACAAAGATACCAAGTCAACCTGTGAATTGGTAATTTGTTTAAAGCTGAATTCACTAGAAAAGTTCCCTCATGGCTCAATCCTTCATCAAACGGGCCTTCAACTACTCCTTTTTGGATAAATCTTTGTTATAAACAATTGATACATGTAACATTAAATCTAGATTGTTGAAAATTTCCACAGAAACACAGACAGTTCCACAATAAGCGTGACCCGCTTATTACGAAATATATTAAATTTTATTACTTTAAAAAGATTTTTTATTAAACCTCCATGTATACTCTATGGTTCTGATATATTGGTACAAAAATTGACCTATATGAGGATTATTTTTGTCAAAAATATAATCAATTTATAATTTGGTATACAGGAAATAATCGAATTTATATTTTGATCACAGGCTAATGTTACGTATAATTTAAACAAAAAAATCAGTTATTTCATTGCATTGTGTATTTCAAATATATACATTTGACTTTGACAGAATTTGTTTCAACCCCAAATCCCGCAATATGAAGTAGACTTCTACGTTATTTAAACGTCAGAATTTATGAGTAAAAGGTTAAGACCGAAAGACAGCGAATTGATCGCTCAGTACAGAAATGGGAGTGAAGCTGCTTTCGAAGTGTTGGTAGATAAATATAAATCCCGTGTGTTCACGACGATTTATATGATAGTAAAAGATCAGGGTTTAGCAGAGGATTTACTGCAAGACGTGTTTGTGAAAGTAATTCAAACCCTTAACTCTGACCGATATAACGAAGAAGGAAAATTTCAGCCTTGGTTGATGCGGATTGCGCACAACTTAGCGGTGGACTATTTCAGAAAAATGAAGCGTTATCCATTCATCATGATGGAAGACGGTTCGAATCTGTTCAATACACTAAAATTTGCTGATTCCAATGTCGAAGACCAAAAGGTCAAGGACGAAACTCATGCCCTGGTAAGGGACCTCATCGATGAACTGCCTGAAAGCCAAAAGCAGGTGTTGATCATGCGGCATTACATGGATTTGAGTTTTCAGGAAATTGCCGACCAGACGGGTGTAAGCATCAACACGGCACTTGGAAGAATGCGGTATGCGCTTATCAACATGCGGAAAAAGTTGAAACAAATAAATGTTGCCTATGACAAAATATTTTACCCCAAGTGAACAACTGATACAATATGTCTATCAGGAAATGAGCGAAATGGAAAGCATTGCCTTTGAGCAGATTTTGCAAAAAGATGAATGCTTATTGCAAGAATATTTGGATACACTGGATATGCTTGGCCGGCTCAATGAGGTGGTAATGGAACCATCTGAAAAAACCGTAGAGTCTATCCTTAAGAAAGCCAGGTCTTCCGGACTCGAAAAAGTCTAAACGCACACCATAGAAATAAAACAGCCCTTTCCGGCTTAAGCCGGAAAGGGCTGTTTTATTTCGGGACTGAGGATCATAAAATTCTAAATTGGCAGTACTCAACTGATCACCGCCCACCAAACTGGGATCAATCAATATTTCTGGGGCGGGAGAAGATTTATATTCATTTGGTATGTCGCCACGAAGTCGCCAAGACACGAAGTGTTTTGTAGGCGGATTCCAAATTTCATGGAAAACAAACAGCTTTGGGTCTTAGAATCTTTGTGGCAAAAAAACAAAAAAGAAATCCTTTTAAAATAAAGGGATTCATGCCCTCAACTTTTTCGTTTGCCTCCTTTTTAGCACATTTTGAGGACCAAGTAATATTTCTGGAAGATGAGAGATTTCCAAGTGGTTTTGGCAAGCATATTTCTCTTTAATGTAGCAATAGGAATGTGTAGATTATAAAATCAGTATAAATCCGTCATCGCGAGGAGCTTGCGACGTGGCAATCCCGTATTAAGAAAACGAGATTGCTTCACTCCGTTGCTCTGCATTCGCAAGGACGGTATTTTAAATCGCGTTTATTATAAAAATTCAGCGTAAATCTTATTAATCTGCATCATCTGCGTGCTATCGAAACCAACCCTAATCCCCCCAACTTTTCCGCTTGATCCCCAAACTGCCTATTGAATACCAGGGAAATCGCTTTTAGATGAGCGGCTGCGTATTCCACTAGCTACGCCATTCTAACAATGTCTTTGTCCCCTATATCCACCAGCCTGTCCTCCCGAAATCCTTCGGGACAGGCTGGTGGATATAGGGAGGGCAGGCTATTCCGATCACCGATACAGCGGGAAGGAATCTCCTATTTAAAATTAAGCCCCCTCCTCAAGTCGGGATGACAACGAATTAGAAATTGTGATTTATACAACATTTTTTCATTCTCCAATAATCCTTCTACCTTTGCTGCAAGAATAGATCGAATTAGGGGTGCCCAAAAATCACGGGCTGAGATCATACCCATATTACCTGATCCGGGTAGTGCCGGCGAAGGGAAATGCGATTTCCATGATATATGGAACAATCGGGTAAACAACAAGTGGAGCAATCGCCCCTGGATGGCTCTGATGTTTAACCAAGCTTAACCTATTTAAATAATGAAACGTATGTTTTTGACCGCAGCAATGCTGCTGGTCGGAGTTTGTGCTATGGCACAAAACCAAGTTACCGGAAAGGTCGTAGATGCCACTACCGGGGAATCATTGATCGGTGCCAATGTAATTCTGGAAGGTACAGGCCGAGGCAGTACAGTAGATTTCGATGGAGCCTTTGCCATTAAAAATGTTCCCGAAGGCCATTACCAGCTGAAGGTGTCCTTTGTAGGTTATGAGTCACATGTGGAAGCATTGCAAGTCCCGTCTCCTGAACTCAAAATCATCCTGAAACAGAATTCCCTGCTTACAGAGGAATTCATCGTGTCAGCCACTAGGGCCTCAGAAACCACCCCTACCACCTTCACGTCGGTCTCCAAGGAAGACCTTGCCAAAAACAACCTGGGCCAGGACATGCCTATTTTGCTGAATTATACTCCATCTGTGGTCACCAATTCAGATGCAGGTGCAGGGATCGGATATACAGGACTTCGGATCAGAGGATCTGACCAGACAAGGATCAATGTGACGGTAAATGGAATCCCTATGAACGACGCCGAATCCCATGGAGTCTTTTGGGTAAACATGCCGGACTTCGCCAGTTCGGTGGAGAATATCCAAATCCAACGCGGAGTCGGCACCTCCACCAATGGCGCCGCGACATTTGGTGCAAGCATGAATATCCAGACGGATACCAAGAAGGAAGAAGCATATGGTGAGGTAGCCACCTCATTCGGTTCTTTTAATTCACAAAAATATACCGTACAAGCTGGATCAGGGCTACTGAACGATCGCTGGGCCGTAGATGCGCGTCTTTCGCAGATTAAGTCTGACGGGTATGTGGACCGTGCTACATCTGATCTCAAATCCTATTTCCTCTCGGGTGGTTATTACGGTGATGACCACGTCTTTAAAGTCAACGTATTTTCTGGCAAAGAAAAAACCTACCAAGCATGGTATGGCCTACCTGAAGACAAATTGCAAACGGACCGGACATTTAATTATTACAGCTACGACAACGAAACCGATAATTACCAGCAAGACCATTACCAGTTTATCTATACCGGAAAATACGGCCAAAACTGGAAAACCCATGCTGCCTTGCATTACACCTATGGTCGAGGGTATTATGAACAATACCGCGAGGATGATGATTTTGCAAGCTACGGCCTAGCCCCAGTGGTAATCGGTGATGAGACCATCGAGAGCACTGACATTATCCGCAGGAGATGGCTTGACAACGACTTCTTCGGTGGTGTATTCTCCGTGAATTACGTGTCTGACGATGGTCACTGGGACCTGATCCTGGGCGGTGGTGCCAACCGCTATGATGGCGACCATTTTGGTGAGATCATCTGGGCCAGGGTCGCTGGAAACACCGATATCCGTGATCGCTATTACGATAATAATGCGGTGAAAGATGATCGTAACATCTATGCTAAGGCCACCTACGAAGTCGCGAATCGCCTTTACTTGTTTGGTGACTTGCAGTTTAGGCAGATTGACTACCGCTTTGAAGGTGTCAATGACGACCAGCGAGTGGTGGATGGTGCACAGCATTACAATTTCTTCAATCCAAAATTCGGCATTAGCTACGAAAGCGGAAAAGGTGAAACCTGGTATGCCTCCTTTGCAGTGGCCAATCGGGAGCCTGTCAGAAGTGACTTTACTGACAACCCTATTACGGAAGTTCCACGTCCCGAACGGCTGCATAATATAGAAGCAGGCATCAGGGCCCAAAAAGGCAACTTCAGCTATAATGCCAATTTCTACTATATGGGCTATAAGGACCAATTGATCCTGACAGGACAGATCAACGACGTCGGTGCTTACATTCGGGAAAATGTGGACAATTCTTACCGCGCCGGCATCGAACTGGATGGAGCCGTGAAGCTATCTCCAAAATGGACCCTTGGAGGAAACATTGCCTTCAGTCGCAATAAGATCAATGCCTTTACAGAATACGTCGATGATTACTCCACCGAAGTATTCCAGCAGGAAGAATTTACCTATGAAGATACGGACATTGCCTTTTCTCCAAATATCGTGGGTTCGGCCATGGTGGACTTTTATCCAATAAAAAACATGGAGATCAGCTGGATGGCCAAGTACGTGGACGACCAATACCTGGACAATACCCAGAATGATGGCCGTAAACTGGATGCCTTCTTTACCAATGACATCCGATTTGCTTATACCCTTCGTCCAAGGTTCCTGAGAGCACTGGAATTTAGTGTAAAAGTCAACAATGTCTTTGATGTCATGTACGAACCCAATGGGTACACCTTTAGCTATTTTGTTCCGGGTGATACAAATAGGGAGCTTGTTACCGAAAATTACTACTACCCCATGGCCGGAACCAATTTTATGGCAGGGGTAAATGTGAAGTTTTAACCTGGATTATACATTAGGAATTGTAGTAGCCTGTCCTCCCGAAATCCTTCGGGACAGGCTGGTGGATGTCGGGAAGGCCTGAAAATGCAAGAAAATCAGTTAGTTTGGAGACAGAAGCATAGCACCGCTATGGTGATGTTGAAAAATAGAGCAAAGCGTGTGATTTTAAAGTAGTTTCAGGTCGTAATAAATAGACTAATGCATAATCCAGGTTTAAGAAGGTTTAATGGCACGCAGATGAACGCTGATTAAAGAGATTATCACTGATAATTTTCTGTGTAATATCTGCTAATGCTGCGTCGTCTGCGTGCTATCACTTTCTTACGTGAACGTGAAGTACTTTTTGCGTAGCCAGAAAGCCACTCGTACCAACAGGATCAAGGCCGGCACCTCTATCAAAGGACCAACGACACCTGCGAATGCCTGGCCTGAATTTAAGCCAAAAACGGCTATGGCCACAGCTATCGCCAACTCAAAGTTATTTCCTGCAGCGGTAAAAGCCACCGCAGCAGTCTTGTCATAGGTGGCGCCCATCGCTTTGGTGACAAAGAAACCGATGATAAACATCACAGTAAAATACACCATCAAAGGAATAGCAATGATCACCACATCAGCCGGGATTTCCATGATCAGTTCACCTTTTAACGAAAACATGACCACGATCGTAAATAGCAAGGCAACTAGTGTCATGGGAGAAATAGCCGGAATAAATGTGTTGGTGTACCAATCTTCTCCCTTGGCCCGGATCAGGAAGTACCTGCTCAATATTCCCATCAAGAACGGAATCCCCAGATAAATGGCCACGCTCTCAGCAATCGTCTGAATGGAAATATCCACCAAGACACCATCAAAGCCAAAATACGGAGGGAGCACTGTAATAAATATCCAAGCATAAAAGCTATAAAAAAAGACTTGGAAAATACTGTTCAGTGCCACCAATCCAGCACCATACTCGCTACTTCCCTCTGCCAGGTCATTCCAGACCAAAACCATGGCAATACAGCGAGCCAAACCAATCAGGATCAGTCCGACCATATATTCTGGATAATCCCTTAGAAAAAATATCGCCAGGAGAAACATGAGCACCGGACCAATCACCCAGTTTAACAACAGCGATACGGATAAAATTTTAGTGTTCTTGAAGACTTTGGGCAGTAATGAATAGTTCACTTTGGCCAGTGGTGGGTACATCATCAGGATCAGCCCAATAGCAATGGGGATATTCGTGCTGCCATGACTGAGCGCTTCCACATTGGCAGGTATCGCGGGGATGTAGTATCCAAGACCGACACCCACAGCCATAGCTACAAATATCCACACAGTGAGGTTTTTGTCCAGAAAACTCAATTTTTTACCTGCTTTCATGATGGGCTGTTAATTTTCGAAAATACATAGTACATTTCCGAAGCGATCTGAAGGCTTCTCTCCAAGTATTTTTCTGACTGTTGCGGTGTGCCGTCAAAGGCTTTGGGATCATCATAGGTAATGGCGATTCGCTGCTCAGCGCCAGCAATAAAAGGACAATCTTCATCGGCTTGGGAGCAAGTCATGATTGCTGCAAAACCTGAACCTGGATTAAACCCATCATCCCACTTCTTGGAAAAACCAATCACTGGATGCGTATTGCCAGCATATTTTATGCTGTAAACTGGATTTGCTTCTTCTTGTAGTATTACTACCTTAAATCCCTGATTGGATAGGGTTTCGGCTACTTTGGGGAATAAGGCAGTAGCCTCCGTACCTCCAGAGTAACTTTTGACCTGATCGATCCCCCAAAAATAAGCCATACACTGCGCCCATACTTGCGCTAAATGACTCCTTCGAGAATTATGGGTGCAGATAAAGTTCAGTAAGATCGGTTCATTTCTATCTACCTTTCCCTGAATATAGTCCACCAATGGCTGAAGCCTTAACTTGCGATCTTCCGCAATATTATCGCTCTCTAATTCATTAATGGTGGATACCAGGTCTTGAAATAATGTTTTTTTCATGATCATAATTTTAGGACATTAGCAACAGTTTCCGCCTGGAGTACATGTATTGGACTGTCCGCCAGAAATTCTGACCTTGGGCTTTTGGGAAGGAATACCGCATTGATCTTTGGCCAAGCAATCGGTTTGCTTGGTGGTCAGAAGGAAATTTGTGCCATCAAAGTCCAGTCCGAACTTCCCAATGGTTTCTCCTTGGTATTCCACCTCTATTTCTGCGTCCGGGAGGCCAAGGGTTTTCTCAGAAAGTTCAATAATATGCACCAGCTTTCCAGGATGTAGCCGGTGGTCGTAGTCATCTGCATTCCAAAGCTGAAAGTTCACCACCTCCTCATCACGGATTGTTCCCCCGCAATCAATAAAATGCTTGGTCACTTTTCCAACTTCTGTTACGTGAAAATGGCCTGGCACCAAGCTCCCGTCCGGAAGCTGAAAACCAATTCTCTCCAAGTTGTTTAATACTGATTTTACTTCTGATAGTTTCATAGCTTAATTTGTTTATTGCGATATAACGATAAAAGAAGGCAATTTTTTTTAACAACAATCCAAACTAGCGACATCCTGATCCAAAAACGCCATCATGGTTTCCTTCATTTTAAGCCAGTTTTCCTTGTCGATGCAATAGCAAACACTCGTGCCTTCCACGTTTCCCTTGATCAAGCCAAGTTGCTTGAGTTCCTTTAGGTGCTGGGAAATGGTAGGCTGCGCCAATCCGATCTCCAAGACCAGGTCACCACATACGCAGGCATTCATATTAAATAGGTGCTGCAAAATGGCGACCCTGGCTGGATGCCCGAATACCTTGGCATAAGCAGCGATGCCATTTTGCTCTGCTGAAAAGATATCTGTTTTAGCTAGTCCCATTTTTATTTATTGTTACATCGCAATATTACGATAAATAAATTCCAAATCCAAGGCTAGCGAATGATGTAATGATTATCCAATCTCCAAAAACTCCCTTACCATTTTTAGGGTTTCTTTTTCTTCCTCAAACATCCCCATGTGACCTGCGTTTGGGAGTTCGTGGTAATAATCCACATAAACCTGATGTTTTCTGCTGGAATCTATTTTGACAGCACCGTCAAGCACACCCGCAATCATCAACTTTTTTGCACTAAAACCACGGAGTATATCCATTCGGTCTTTTCGGTCCCGCATGGCCTTAGTAAAGGACACCAACCCCTCATAAGTGGTTTTGCGCGCCAGTTGAACCACTTCCTGAATGGTATCATCCATGGATGCACGGTGCGCTTCGGTAAACAGCGGAGGAACAAAGGAGTCCACAAATACCCTTACACCATGTTTCTTTACAAAGGTAAGTGTGCGGTTTCTGACACCGATTTTTTCCTCATCATCTGCAAAAGCGGTAGAATGAAAAAGCCCCAATCCTCCGAGCTCATCTCCCATCAACGCCGCCATGGCCAAGGCCACATAACCGCCAAGCGAATGTCCAATGACGACTGGTTTTTCCAACCCAAGATCCTTGATCCAGTCCCTTAACATATCGGCTGCTTGCTCCATGGAAATGGTTTCTTCAAACCAGCGGGATTCGCCAAAACCAGGCAGGTCAGGGCAGAGCACCCGGTATTCACCGGAAAAGGCCTCGATGAATTTCCCCCACATTTCCTTGGTCTCACAGAAACCATGTATAAAAATGACGGCCTTGCCGTGCCCTTGGTCGGTGTATTCAATCGTAGCAGTCATAAAATGAAGTTAATGATAAAGTATGGTTACCTACTTTATCAGCTTATCGTTAATTCCCAAAATTCCCTCGTCGCAGCGAGATAACCTGCCCGATGGATATTGAGGACAAAACGCCTGCCGTCCCGATACATCGGGAAGGGATCTTGCAAAACCATGTGTATACGATGACAGAGTCGGAGTATTTTACAATAGTACCAGCGGGATGATTTCGGGGTGATTACCTGTAGAAGTAACGCTTCCCCCACCCCACATCAGTGTTTGGCCGAAACAGGCGCTGCGAGTGTCCTTACTGCTGCGGCAATACCGTCAGGATCCATTCCGCATTCCCTGTGCAGTTCCAGCTGGGTACCGTGCTCGATAACCGCATCTGGAATCCCCAGTCGCTTGACTTGCGCTTGGTAATCATGATCCATCATCCATTCCAGGACAGCACTTCCAAAACCTCCCATGAGACAACCGTCTTCCAAGGTGATGACTTTCTTGAATTTTCCAAAAACTTCATGCAGCAGCTCATCATCCAGTGGTTTTACAAACCGCATGTCATAATGAGCGGGGTTCAATCCTTCTTTGGCGAGCATATCGCAGGAATCTACTGCATAATTTCCAATATGCCCCAAGGTCAAAATCGCCACATCATCCCCTTCCCGGACAATGCGCCCTTGCCCAGCGGCAATCTCACGCATAGGCTTCCTCCAGTCAGGCATGACTCCTTGGCCACGGGGATAACGAATGGAATACGGCCCATCATAAACAGATGCAGAGTACATCATGTTTCGGAGCTCCTCTTCGTTCATTGGCGCTGCCACCACCAAATTGGGGATACATCTGAAATAGGCCAGATCATAGGCACCATGGTGCGTGGGGCCATCAGCACCGGCAAATCCTGCCCTGTCCAGACAAAATACTACTGGCAAATTCTGCAAACAGACATCATGCACCACTTGGTCATAGGCACGCTGCATAAAGGTGCTGTAAATATTACAAAAAGGCTTCATGCCCTGCGTGGCCAGTCCCGCAGAAAAAGTCACGGCATGCTGCTCGGCGATACCTACATCAAAAGCCCTGTCCGGCATGGCTTTCATCATGATATTCATGGATGATCCGGAAGGCATGGCAGGCGTAATGCCCAGGATTTTATCATTTTCCTCCGCCAGCTCCACCAATGTATGCCCAAACACATCTTGGTATTTCGGGGGCTGCGGGGTATCGTATACTTTCTTAGCTATCTCACCGGTAATCTTATCAAATTTACCGGGTGCATGCCATTTTGTTTGGTCTTTTTCGGCCAGGTCATAGCCCTTGCCCTTCACTGTCAGGCAATGTAAAATCTTGGGGCCAGGAATTTTTTTGAGATCATTCATCACTTCCACCAGATGGTTGACATCATGGCCATCCACTGGGCCAAAATAGCGTAGGTTAAGCGATTCGAACAAATTACTCTGGTGCAAAAGGGCCGATTTTACGGCTCCCTCCACTTTGGAAATCACCTCTTGGGCACTGGATCCGAATTTGCTGAATTTACCCAAAATCCTCCAAAGGTCATCCTTGAACCTGTTATAAGTCTGGGAAGTGGTGATGTCTGTCAGGTAATCCCTGAGCGCTCCCACATTAGGGTCAATGGACATGCAATTGTCATTTAGGACAATGATCATATTGGTATCCGAAACACCCGCGTGGTTCATGGCCTCAAACGCCATTCCGCCCGTCATGGAGCCATCACCAATGACGGCCACGTGCTGCTTAAGTCCATCGCCTTTGTATTTAGACGCCATAGCCATTCCCAAGGCAGCAGAAATCGACGTACTGGAATGTCCTACTCCAAAAGCATCGTATTCGCTTTCCTTTCTTTTGGGAAACCCCGAAATCCCTTTGTAAAGCCTATTGGTATAGAATTTATCCCTTCTTCCGGTGAGGATTTTGTGGCCGTATGCTTGGTGGCCGACATCCCAGACAAGCTGGTCCGAAGGGGTGTTGAGCACATAGTGCAATGCCACAGTCAATTCCACTACGCCCAGGCTCGCTCCAAAATGGCCTCCATACACAGAGACACTGTCAATGATATATTGACGTAACTCTTCACAAATCTGAACGAGCTGGTCTTTTCTAAACTGCTTCAGGTCAGCAGGAGAGTTGATTTGGGCAAGTAATTTTCCTGGTTCTATTAGCATTGCGGTTTATATCCCTTCTTAACAAGTAACTGTGACGGTAAATGATTGTTTTAATATAGCCAAAATTCAGCCAAATTTTTTATCTGCAAGTTTTCTTGCCGATTTTGAACCGTCGCATATAGAATTTTGTATTAATGTAATATCTTTGATATTCAATCTGATCGCAAAATTAAGAGAAATTTAATAGTATCCAGTGAGTTTCGAGATCAAATTACCGCTATTTGAGGGGCCTTTCGATTTGCTTCTGTTCTTTATCGAGCGGGATGAGCTGGATATTTACGATATTCCTATTTCCAAAATCACCCATGATTTCCTGGATTACCTCAAACACCTGGAACAAATGGAGATCGAAGTGGCCAGTGAATTTATCCTCGTTGCTGCCACGCTAATGAAGATCAAATCAAAACTACTGATCCCCAGGCCTGAACTGGATGAGAATGGTGAAGAGATCGACCCCAGAGAGGAGCTCATCAAGCACCTGCTGGAATACAAGAAGTATAAATCCGTCATCAGTGAGCTCACAGAGATGGAAGCTGCCCGCATGACCAGGGAGAAAAGGGGCAATATCGCCTCAGAACTTAAAGAACTCAGTAAGGCCGATGATGTGGAAAGCGAAATCCAGGACTTGGATCTGTACAAAATTCTCAAGGTCTTTCAGCGCGTCATGGCCCGATATGCAGCCAGGACTGATGAAACCAAACACACAGTGGTGCAATACCCCTACACTATTGACCAACAAAAAAATTTCGTCCTGGACAAGATCAGTTTTAAAAAGCGAATGCCTTTCACGGAGTTTATTGAGTATAAGCCTGACAAGATCTTTGTGATCTATACATTTTTGGCCATTTTGGAACTCCTTCAACTTTCGTTGGTGACCATCAAGCTGGGAGAAGGCTTCAATAATTTTTGGGTAGAGAAATTAGAGGAAATCCCAGCAGTATAAATTTTATGAAGTTAGACAATAAAGAGATCTTCAAGACACTTAACCCTAACAAGGTATGGATACCTGTGCTCTTAGGGATAGGGATTGTCTTTGTGATGTTCTACTCTGACCCCTCCATCACACGCGAAAACCTCCGCAGTGTTTTCGATGCTTCCTGGCCACCTATTTTGCTGGCTGTTTTGGTGATCTTTATGCGCGATGCAGGATATGTCTTTCGGATAAGGGAGATCACTGACAAGCGGCTTACATGGACGAGGGCCATTTATGTGATCATTCTCTGGGAATTCGCCTCAGCCGTGACGCCTTCCATCGTAGGGGGGACAGCCGTAGCGGTATTTATTCTCCACAAGGAGGGCATCAAGCTGGGAAAAGCAATCGCCTTTGTGATGGTGACCGCTATTCTGGACAATCTGTTTTTTGTGATTGGAGCTCCCATCGTGTTGTATTTTGCACAAGGAAGCATCTTTCCCGAAAGCCATGTACTGGAGCTTAGGCTAGGCAAGAGTTTAACCTATATCTTTTGGGTGAGCTACTCCCTCTATGCGCTGTATTCCCTGATTATGGCCGCAGCATTATTTTACCGCCCGAGGGTCTTTAAGTGGGTGCTGCTGAAGCTTTTCAGTATTCGCTGGATCCGCAAGTGGAAACACCATGCCAGTGAATACGGCAATCAGATCATCGAATCGAGTAAGGAGCTACAAGGCAAAAAGGCAAAGTATTGGATTACCATTGCCGTAGCCACTGTTTTTATCTGGTCATCCCGTTACCTGATGCTCAATGCCCTGATGACAGCTTATGTGGATCTGAGCTTTACAGAACATATTCTGGTCTTTGCCAGACAGATCATCATGTGGGTCGTGATGATGATTTCCCCTACTCCTGGCAGCAGCGGCACAGCAGAGTTTTTCTTTGCCCAGTTTTTCTATGAGTTCCTGTCAAACTACACCTTCGTGACCAGTATCCTGTGGAGGATGTTTTCCTACTATCCTTACCTGCTATTAGGTGCTATTTTCCTGCCAAGGTGGATCCGTCAGGTGTTTTTTAAGAAAAAAGAAAAAGAGTAGGGAGTAGCAAGTAGCTGGATGTAAGTATCAAGGCGAAACCAAGAAAATACTTTAGATGTGAGATATTAGATTTTAGACAAACCGCAGAGACACGGAGAGCGCAGCGATTTAAGTGGGATCATGCACGTGTCCATGCGCTGTAAACTTTAGATACTGAACATAAGAGACTGTGTAGTAAGCCAATTTCAGCAATGTAGGCTTGGAGAATGGCTTTGGCCGCAAAGATGTCAATAGAGCATACAGGCTGCCGCCAAAACCAAAGAGCGTTCGCACTTGTTCCGTCCCGCATTCATCGGAATTTCACGGGACGGTTCACATTGAGCCCGTCTCCAGGCAGACCTGTCTGTAGCAAGTAGCTATATTGATTTCTTATCCAGATTTGATCAAATTATATTTTTCAACCTCTTTTTATTTAAATTGCTTTTTAACCTTTGAATAAAGATGGATACGGTAAGCTGGGAAATGCTTACGATAAAAAAGAAACTACATGAGGAAGATCGAAATCAAATTATCGCCTGAGTTCAGAACTCAGACGATAAAATCAATTGTTGCAATTGGGCTTTTTGCCTTCACCTATTTTCTGTTACTGACTTTAACTATTGGCTTAACCGTGCTATGTGTTTATTTGGGACTCTCCCTTGTGGCCAATTATGCGAACCTTGTCACGTTTCTGTTAGGGACAGGCTTGGCCAGTCTAGGTTTTTTGGTGCTTATTTTCTTACTGAAATTCATGTTTACATCCCATAAAGTTGACCGCTCTCATCTGATAGAGGTGAAAGAAAAAGATGAACCGATGCTTTTTGAAATGATCGGTGAAATCGTAAGAGAAGTGGAGACATCCTTTCCAAAAAAAGTCTACCTGTCTGCTGACGTAAATGCGGCGGTTTTCTATGATTCGAACTTTTGGAGTATGTTTTTACCCATCAAGAAAAACCTGCAAATTGGAATGGGGCTGGTAAACACGGTAACGAAAAATGAGCTTAAAGCGATATTAGCTCATGAATTCGGTCACTTTTCGCAGCATACCATGAAGGTCGGAAGCTATGTTCACCATGTTAACCAAGTAATTTATAATCTGTTGTATGAAAATGATTCGTACGAGAAAATTGTCCACAAATGGGCGAGCATAACCGGTTACTTTACCATTTTTGTAGGTATAACACTGAAATTGGTAAACGCAATCCAGTGGGTCTTGAGAAAGCTTTATGAGCTGGTGAACAAACAGTATATGGCATTATCCAGAGAGATGGAGTTTCATGCTGATGAGATCGCCGCCAATGTGGTCGGGGCGGAGCCATTAAAGTCTTCACTACTGCGGGCTTCAGTGGCAGAGCATTCGCTTGATAGTGTATTGAATTTTTATGAAGGTAGGGTCAAGAAAAACCATAAGAGTGCCAACATTTATGAAAATCAATCCTTTGTACTCAGATTTTTGGCCACGTACAATGACATTCCTTTAGTGAATGAGTTGCCAGAAGTCGCTTTGAATGAATTGAACAAGTTCAATAAATCGAAGTTGGTCATCAAAGACCAATGGGCTTCTCACCCGAGCACAGAAGAGAGAATTGCAAAATTAGATCAATACAAGGTCACCCAAAGGTCAAATGATCCGGCCAAAGGCAATAGTATTTTTAAGGATGCTGAAAGTATTGAGAAACTGATGACAGAACACACATTTAAGGATGTCGTTTACGAGGGAGCGGTGGAAGTTATTACAGAAAATGATTTCAGTGAAGCATTTCGTGAAGAGCTTTTAAGCAACTCCTTCTCTAAAATTTATAATGGCTATTACGACCACAAGAATCCTCTTCCATTTGAAATGAATTCCGTACTAAACAGTTCCGTCCGGAAAGCTCATCTAAATGAATTGTTTAATCTGGACAAAGTGGACATGGTATATTCGGCCATTTACCTGCAGAATGATATTGAAACACTCAAACAGATCGCAGAAAAAACGGTCAAGGTGAAGACATTTGACTATGATGGGAAAAAATACACGAGAAGGGAAAGCAGGAAATTGATCAAACGACTTGAGCAGGAACTAGAGGAAATAAATGCGGGAATCAAAATAAACGACGAACAGGTTTACTGGTTTTTCCGGTATTTGGCCGAGGAATCAGGAGAAGCGGAACGTTTAGAAAAATGTTATCGGGATTTTTTTGAGTTTGACAAAGCATTTGACTCCAAATATGAATTATACTCACAATTAATGGCTAAACTGGACTTCGTCAGTGTAACTACACCCTTTGACCAGATCCATTCCAATTTTGAAAGGATCAAACCATTGGAAGAGCATCTTAAAAATGAACTGCAGGGTTTTCTGGAAGATCCTGCTTTTCGGCAGGAAGTAACCATAGAGATGCAAGAGGCCTTTGAGAAATACCTCAGTAAGCCATGGAAATATTTTGGGAATGAAACTTACTTCGATGCAAACCTTGAGGTACTATTTACCGCTATGAACTTTTATGCTGTTCTTCTCTCAAGAAGTTACTTTGTGATGAAGAGAAACCTATTGGAATATCAAGCAGATTTGATAAAGAAGGTCTCTGAAAGTGAAACCGGACAATAACCCAACTAATACAACTATCGGGCTCCCTAAACCCATATTTCCCCCAACAAACCAAAACACCAAGGCCAGCGCGAACATATTCACTTCCGGTGACCTTGGCGCCTTGGCTGTTCGGTAGGGAAAACTCCGTTTATTTTACGTGCTCTAGCTGGCTGAAGAAGAAACTTCCTTCGATTTGAGCATTTTCGTCTGAATCAGATCCGTGTACTGCATTCGCTTCGATGGACTTGGCAAACAGTTTACGGATGGTGCCTTCAGCTGCTTCAGCAGGATTAGTAGCTCCGATCAGCGTTCGGAAGTCCGCCACGGCATTGTCTTTTTCGAGAATGGCAGCGATGATCGGACCTGAAGACATATAATTGCACAGGTCATTGTAAAAGGGACGCTCTTTGTGCACAGCATAAAATTTACCTGCCAGTTCAGCAGACAGCTGCGTAGCCTTGATCGCTACAATTTTAAATCCGGCCTCTTCGATCATTTTTAGGATAGCACCTGAGTTGCCTTCAGCAAATGCATCTGGCTTGATCATGGTGAAAGTTCTGTTACTTGCCATTTTGTTTAGTTTTGAAAATGAAGGTTTATATTTGGCTGCAAAATTAGCGTTTTTACTGGAAACTCAGAGTATTTACAATTATTTGTAAGTTATCTTATTCAGTATAAGGCGATTATATAAATTTGGGAATTTTAAAAAATTATATAGACCTTTGCGTCTTGTGTACTGTAAAAAGTGCTACTAAAATATTGTAGATGCTAGATTTAGAGTCATTTAAAAAACTACTGTCTTCACCAAAGAAAATCGTCATCACCACACACCACAAGCCCGATGCCGATGCTTTGGGATCTTCCTTGGGAATGTCAAATTACCTGAAGAAGAAGGGACATGACGTAACGGTGATCACCCCATCAGATTATCCTTCATTCCTATACTGGATGAAAGGCAATGATGATGTGGTGAACTTTGAGAAAGAAGACTGCCAGAAAGAAGCCATTGAGCTGATCAATGCTGCCGATATCATTATATGCCTGGACTTTTCCTGCCTCAGCAGGATAAACGAACTTGGCGCGCTTGTCAAAAAAGCCAATGCCACCAAGGTAAACATCGACCACCACCAAGATCCTGAGGATTTTGCCGACTTCCAGTACTGGAGCACAGATGCTGCGGCTACCTGTGAGCTGATATACGACCTGATCGTGAAGATGGACGAAAAAGACCTGATCGATAGTGACATAGCAGATTGCCTCTATTCCGGCATCATGACGGATACAGGAGGCTTCAAACACCCAAACACCACAAAGCATGTCCACATGGTCACGGCGGAGCTGATCGGTTTGGGAGCGGACAATTCCAAAATCTCCCGACTGATATACGACACCAATTCGGTCAACCGGCTAAAATTTATCGGGTTTGCGCTAACCAGGCGACTGGTCATCCATACCGATCTGCACACGGCCTATTTTTGGATCAGTAAGCGAGACCTGAAAAAATATGATTCACAGACTGGAGACACAGAAGGGCTCGTGAATTATGCTCTTTCCTTGGACGGCATCAAAATCGCTGCTATGTTTACCGAGCGAAAAGACGGGGTGAAAATATCCTTCCGCTCGATCGAAAACGTGGCGGTGAATAAATTTGCCGCCAAATATTTTGACGGTGGAGGGCATAGAAATGCCGCCGGTGGCAAGTCCATGGATTCCTTAAAAGATACGATCGAAAGATTCGAAAAATTAATTAAAGAAAATCAAGAACGATTATTAAATCAACTAGAATTAGTCAATGAAACCGGCAAGGTTTAATCAGTCATTTTAAAAATGATTAATGTAAATCTTAAAAGGTTCCATGTGGCCATTGAAAACAATAAAACATCACATGAAAAACATTAAAAGTTTGATGTTGTCAGCCGGTATGGTGGCAACATGCCTGGGAGTCATTTCTTGTCAAAAGACCAAAACTACCGAGGACGGCACGGAATACACGTACATCGAAGAAGGTAGCGAAAAGCCGGAGAACGGCCAGTTTGTCATCTATGAATTTACTGCCAAAAACAGCAAGGACTCCACCTTTATCTCCAGCATCGAGAATGGCGCTCCTGCGTACATGATGCACAATGACTCCGTCAAACGCTACGATACCACCAAGGTAAGACCGGGTATTGACGAGATTTTATCCGGGCTTCGCAAAGGAGACAGCATCCAGTTCAGCGCTGCTGCCAAGGACATCTTTGGCGAGATGAACACTCCTCCATTCCTGACTGCCGAGGAGAAAGTGACCCTTAACATTGGTGTTACGGATATCTTGGATGAATCAGAAATGCAAGACTTCATGACAAAGGTGCAGGAAAAGCAGCAGGCCAAAATGGAAAAAGAAGCTGAAGTACAGCTAGCAGAAGACATGAAGAAAATCCAGGATTATATGGCAGAGAATAACATCAACGCCACCAAAACGGAATCCGGATTATTTTACATTATCGAAGAAGAAGGTGATGGTGAAGTCGTGGAAGAAGGCAATACCGCAGTGGTAAACTACACCGGTTATGTACTGGATGG
This sequence comes from Echinicola soli, assembly GCF_006575665.1. Lineage (NCBI taxonomy): Bacteria > Pseudomonadati > Bacteroidota > Cytophagia > Cytophagales > Cyclobacteriaceae > Echinicola > Echinicola soli. Next base: position 1,427,751 of record NZ_CP041253.1, on the reverse strand, counting down.
CGGAACTATCTTTGACACCAGCCTGGAAGAAGTAGCCAAGGAAAATGATATTTTCAATGAAGGCAGGTCTTACGAGCCATTCGAAGTGATGGTGGGCAAAGGCCGTGTGATCCCAGGATGGGACGAAGGACTTCAACTGCTAAAAGGCGGAAGCAAAGCCAAGTTCCTGATCCCTTCTACCCTGGCTTACGGGCCTAGACAAGCGGGTGAGGTAATCAAGCCAAACTCTATCTTGGTATTTGACGTAGAAGTAGTGGACGTGCAGAAATAATAGCATGAAATTACTACATCATATTTTACTGACAGCCCTCCTTGCAGGGCTGTTTGTTTCCTGTATCAAGGATCAGGAGACCCAACTGGAAATCTATCAAAAGGATCTCAAGAAGATCGAAGATTATCTGGCCACCACAGATTACCAATACATCAAAAAAGAACAGGATGCCAGCACAGGAATCGTCATGCTATGGGACTCATTGTCATATTCCGGAGTAAAGGCAAATGGTGCGGACACCTTGAAGGTAAATTATGTGGGTAGATTGCTTGATGAAACGGTATTCGACACCAATATTGAGGCAGTGGCAAGGGAAAATGGCATGTATAACTCCGATAGAAATTATGCTCCATTGGAAGTATATAATCAGAAATATTTACCAGGGTTTTTGATTGCCCTTTCCAAGATGGAAAAAGGAGACCGTGCCAGGGTTCTCATTCCTTCTTTATACGCTTATGGAAACAGGGAATACCAAGGAAGGATACCTGCCAATGCTGTGCTGATCTTTGATCTTGACCTGAGGGACGTCATCAAAAATGAAGAAGAAACAACGACCGAAGAATGATATGAAAAAGTTAATGATAGGCCTGATGGCTGCGATAGTGGGGATAGCTGCCTTTTCATGTGAGCCGAACAATCCATATGATTTCGGCCCACAGTATGACTATGCGGGTAATTTGAAAACGGACAGCATCAAGATCGCCGCCTACTTGGATACGGCTCAGATCGACAGCCTTTACCGGATCCATGATCCCAGTGGCACCATCATTATCGTCCAAGAGGAAGGTGATGCTTCCAGGCCTAATTATGGTAATATCATTTATAGGAACTTTGTCGAAAAGGATATGGCTGGAACAGTATACAGGACGAATATTGAGTCGGTAGCTATCGATAATGACCTGTATGAAGAGGATGATACCTACGGACCTTCACCTTTTAAACTTCAGCAACTAAACCCTCTCAATCCAAACCCATCTGTAGATCCTATTCCAGGAATTCACTTTGGCTTTAAGCATTTAAGAAGTGGAGCAAAGGCTGTTTTGGTTATTCCTTCGCCTTTGGCATACAGAGATCAAGAAAAAGGGCAAATTCCTGAGAATACTATTTTGGTCTTTGATGTGGAATTTGTAGGGATGGATTAAACCCATTTCCAGAAAATATATAATCTCAAAAACACCCCGACAAAAGCTGGGGTGTTTTTTTTTAGCACACAAAACCGAGACAGAAATAAGGGATCAAGCAATATTTCTGAAGAATGGCTTTTTTATTAACGACATAGTTATTACATAGGGCACAATAGAGTGTAACTAACCGTTCGGGATTGTGCCCTGAGTGTAAGCCGCAGGATACAATCCCGAACGCAAATTATGAGGATTTGTAATCCTCCCAAGCCCGTCAAAGCTTATGGCATTGCCCTAGCTTAACCTCAGCAGCGAAATCGCTTTAAGATGAGCGACTGCATATTCCACTAGCTACGCCATTCTAACAATGCCTTTGTCCCCGATATCCACCAGCCTGTCCCGAAGGATTTCGGGAGGGCAGGCTATTCCGATCCCGATACATCGGGAAGGAATCTCTTATTTAAAATTGAGATCCCTCCTCAAGTCGGGATGACATCGAATTAGAAATTGTGATTTATACAACATTTATATTTTTAAAAGCGATTCCCCTGTTAACCTCGGTTCGATTAATGAAATTTGATAAAAACGGTTATAAAGTCCCCAAAAGTATGGGGCGAACCTGTCTGCACCAGGCAGGCCCTTTTTAGGGGGGCGTGCGTTGGAAAAGGGCGTGGCAATCACCGCAGAGACTGCCGCGGCTCCTTCCCCAAAATCCTATCTAGTGCCTCGCAGTGACGGTATTTATCGAACTCAGGCTATTATTATTCATCCAAAATCTTCCTTACCTGCATTTTCAATGTAGGCAGCACCTCCTCTCCAAACCAAGGGTTTTTGGCTTGCCAGATATTGTTTCGCGGAGACGGATGGGGCAGCGGCAAATATTCTGGCAGGTATTCATGGAAATTTTTCACCGTCTCGGTCAGTGTTTTCCGCGAGCGGCTTTCCAAATAATAAGCCTGCGCATAACTGCCCACCAAGATGCTCAGCTGCACTTCCTTCATCATTTCCATAAGCTGTCGATGCCAAAGCGGTGCGCATTCGGGCCGCGGGGGCAGATCGCCTGATTTTCCCCTTCCCGGATAGCAGAACCCCATGGGCACTAAGGCGATTTTGTCGGGATCATAAAAGGTAGCACTGTCCACATCCAGCCATTTGCGCAGGTTATCTCCGCTTTTGTCATTCCAGGGTATGCCTGATTCGTGGACGATTTTGCCCGGTGCCTGGCCGATGATAACGATCTTGCTTCGTGGGCTTCCTGTGACGATGGGATTGGCTCCCATTGGAAGTTTGTCAATGCACACTTGGCAAGCTTTTATTTCTTCTAATAATCGTTTCATGGAGCATTTCGAAATACCTACATCAAGGTACAAAGGCTACATCACTTTCTAAAATCCAGTGCTTGGCAAAGCAGCCGTTTCCGCTGTTCGGGGCTTAATATTCCGCCCCCAAATAAATTGGATTTGTACCAATGGCATCCCTCCATGCTATTAAGCCAAAAGAGAATTTAACGATGGATGGATATACACACGGATATACCTTTTGTTAAAAAAATCCGAATCTGTGTCCTTCCTCGAAGGAAAGACCAGCCAACTGTAAAACAGAAACAAAATGTTGCGCTTTTCCACACTTTTTGTTGTGTTACACCACTTTTTGTTGGCTATTGGTGGTTCGCAGAAATGGCATGGATCATGGAGTTTTATGGGTGTTCTTAATACTATTGGTTGAATAATAAAGAAGATAAAAAAACATGGAAAGAATTGTGTTAGTAATGGTGCTTTTTGCTTTACCCTTTGCCAGCCCTAAAGCTTCATCAATTACGTCAACATTAGCGAAGACCCCAAGTTTCTTTGTGACAGATCAGCGGGAGGAGATCTCTCCTGAGGATTTGCCTAAAAAGGTGGTTCAGGCGGTATTGGACAGTGAAGAAACCAATGGACGAGTGGTCTCCAAAGTTTTTAAAGTGACCGAGTCAGATGGAACCGTCCATTACGAAATCAAGTTCGGGACAGAAGAGGAGTCCCTCATCAAAAAATACGATGAAAAGGGAAAGGAAATTACAGATTAACCTAAGTCTATTTTGTCAAAAATAATAAAGTGCCCTCTTCCCAATACATCGGGATGGCAGCTCGATTTCCCATCTCGCCACCGCGAGGGAATCTTGTCAACTAATCGTCACATAGAAGCAGGATTAGCATCAGGCAAAAATACTGATGCTTTCTTCCTTGAAGTAGGTTTCCACCTTTTGATTTTGGCTGGGGATGGATGAATTGCCCAAGAGGTTCCGGAATATCATCTCAAGGCTTTTTCCTGGTGTCCTATCGGCAGCACGGTAATTCTTCCCTTTGCCCTGCTGAATGATCCCGGGTATAGGCTGTCGTGCCTGAACAATTTTTTCCAGATATTTATAGAGGGTGTCAGCGAGCAACTGGGATGTTTTGATATCCACGGAAGTCTCATCATCATCAGGACCAAGCGCAGGATAGACCCTGGCAAGGATATTTCCAGTATCCACCCCTTGGCTGATGTGATGGATGGTGCCTCCCACTTGCCCATAATCTTTCTGATAGAGCGCCCAAAAAAGGGTGTCGTTCCCCCGGTATTCAGGTGCAATTCCGTAATGAATATTTATCGTGGCCAATTTTGGAATCTGGGTGATCTCATGGCCAAGTAAAGGTGCCCTGCAGGTAATTAACAGGTCTGGAGACAATCTCCTAATAAACTCGATGCCCTCTGGTGAATTTAGCAATTTCGCATCAAAAGTCACCTTATTTAAAATCGCACCACTTTCTTCTCCTGTCACGGCCATTTTCCGCTTCAACGCTCGATGGCGAAGCTTTGCCAACATCCGTTTTGCCAACACCTCAACACCTCTTTTTTTCTTTTTCTTAGAAAAACTGGGCTGCACCACCACGGCTCTTGGCTGAAATTGGAGGATCTTGTTTATGACGATCATCTCCCTGGGCTTGCATTCACTAATAACAACTATTTTCATACCTCATAGATTCATAAGTAGTAGTACATTTCCTTGGATAACGTGTTGCTTTATTTCCGCTATCCAGCAGAATGCTTTAGTAAAGATAAATCAATTACAACACATTAAAAATGTGTTTCAAATATATTATTTTACACTTTGTTTTAACCTGTATCATTATAAAAAGTTTCATTTTCAGGTATTTTTCGCTAAAAACAATCCAATACTGTCATTTTGGCACGAAATGAGAATTGGAACACTGCTTGATAATTAGCAAATGATTTAACACAGCAAATAATAAAAAACATAAATAGCTATGCAGGAAAAAGGTACAATCTCGATCCATACCGAGAATATTTTCCCGATTATCAAGAAGTTTCTTTATTCGGACAATGAGATTTTTCTCAGAGAACTGGTATCCAACGCAGTGGATGCTACCCAAAAGGTAAAACGACTAGCGACACTGGGGCAATACACAGGTGATTTGGGTGATCTGACCGTTGAAGTAAGTTTTGATAAGGAGAAGAAGACCATTACCATCGCCGATAAAGGCCTGGGCATGACGGCAGACGAAATCAAAAAGTACATCAATCAGATTGCTTTTTCTGGTGCCACGGAATTCGTGGAGAAATTTAAAGACGCCAAGGATGCCAATGAAATCATCGGTAAATTTGGACTGGGTTTTTACTCTGCCTTTATGGTGGCCCATCGGGTGGACATCCATTCTCTCTCTTACCAAGAAGGCGCCAAACCTGCCAAATGGACATGTGATGGCAGTACTTCATTCGAAATTTCCGAAGGAGATCGTACCGAGCGCGGTACTGAAATCGTCCTCCACATCAATGAAGAATCCGAGGAGTTTCTGGACAAGTGGAAACTTCAGGAAATCCTGGACAAATACTGCAAATTCCTGCCCATCCCGATCAAGTTCGAGACCAAAACCGAAAATGTAGAAGATGGTAAAGATGATGAGGGCAACCCTGCATACAAATCCGTAGAAGTAGATAACATCATCAATACTACTCAGCCGATCTGGACCAAGGCACCGAGCGACTTGAAAGATGAGGATTACCTCGCCTTTTACAAAGAGCTGTATCCCATGAGTGAGGATCCGCTATTCTGGATCCACCTGAATGTAGACTATCCTTTTAACCTGACAGGGGTACTTTATTTCCCTAAAGTGAAAAATGAGTTTGAGCTACAGCGCAATAAAATCAAGCTCTTCTCAAGGCAAGTCTTCATTACCGACGAGGTGAAAGATATCGTTCCAGAGTTCCTGATGTTGCTGCATGGTGTGATCGATTCTCCGGATATTCCATTGAACGTATCACGAAGCTTTTTGCAGGCCGATGGTAATGTAAAAAAGATCAACAGCTATATCACCAAAAAGGTAGCCGATAAGCTGAGTGAGCTGTTCAAAAAAGATCGAGTATCTTACGAATCCAAATGGAATGACATTGGCCTGTTCGTAAAATATGGCATGGTCAGCGAAGACAAGTTCTATGACAAAGCGAAGGATTTTGCTTTGCTGAAAAATACAAAAGGCGAATTTTACACCCTTCCAGAATACCAGGAAAAGGTAAAAGCTGCCCAGACAGACAAAGACGAACAGACCATATTCCTGTACAGTACTGATCCTGAAAAGCAAAATACCTTTATCGAATCTGCCAACAAGAAAGACTACGACGTACTTGCACTGGATTCTCCGATAGACAGTCACTTTATCAACAACCTGGAGCAGAAGCTGGAGAAAACGTCCCTCAAGCGAGTAGATGCCGATGTAGTGGATAAACTGATCAAGAAAGAAGAAAGTACCAGCAATGTACTGACTGAAGAGCAAAGCAAGCAGGTAAAAGAGGTCTTCGAAAAAGCCATTGCCAACCAAAGCTATACCGTGGAAGTGGAAGGCCTCAGCCCAGAGGAGCTTCCAGTTACCATCACCATGGAAGAGTTTATGCGCAGGATGAAAGACATGGCACAGACCGGTGGAGGCATGGGCTTTTATGGAGCTATGCCCGATAATTACAAAGTAGCCATCAACGGCAACCACAAGATCATCGACAAAATTCTCAAGGCAGAAGGAGAAGAAGAGAAAGGTCGCTTGGCCAAGCAGGCATTTGACCTTGCAAAACTTTCCCAAGGCATGCTATCCGGGAAGGACTTGACCGAGTTTGTGAAAAGAAGTGTGGACCTGATTTAATAGTTAATATCAACCCATTATTTCGATAACCCTCCAAGAGCAAGTTGCCCTTGGAGGGTTTTCTTATAGTGAGGCTTCTATTTCAACTGACCTGAGTAGATTTCAGAAAAAAATCCCACAAATGGGGGGAATTCAGGAATTATTTTATTTTTGTAAGATGTTATCCAAAAAAACCAAATATGCCTTTCATGCGTTGACCTACTTGGGAAAGCATAAGGAAGAAGGCTCTGTATTGATACAAGACATTGCCGCTGAGCACGGTATCTCACATAAATTTCTGGAAAATATCTTGCTTGAATTAAAGAAGGCAGGTTTTTTGGGAAGTAAAAAAGGAAAAGGTGGTGGCTATTACCTGATCAAAGAACCAAAGGACATTCCATTGTCAAGGATAATCCGACTTTTGGATGGCCCGATAGCCCTCTTACCTTGTGTAAGTTTAAACTATTACGAAGCCTGCGAAGAGTGTAGGGATCAAGAGAAATGTGGATTAAATCAAGTAATGATTCAAGTGAGAGACGAGACACTTAATATATTGGAAAACAAGACCTTATCTGATATACTGGATAAAGAATAAAAAAATTTTCCTATAAACCCTACTTTTTTTATAGGTTTTATATACTTTTGTCTTTCAACAAATTATAAAACCTATGATTTTTGATCAATCTATCAAAAAATGGTTTGTAGATGAAGAAGGAAAAGACACCAATGTAAAGAGTGTTTTGAAATCCGTTTCCTGGAGGGTAGTGGGCACTATTGACACCATGGTGATTTCCTACCTGATCACAGGACAGATAAAGACAGCATTGTCCATCGGCTCTATAGAAGTAGTAAGCAAAATGGTGCTTTACTATTTTCACGAAAGGGCTTGGGCGAGAGTATCCGATAACAAATAATTACCATGAAAAAGAACCTTTTGAAAGATTTGTCAGTACGGCTTGATAACCTCTCCATCTCTGAGGCGTTAGCGCAGCTGTGTGAATTGTTTCCGGGAAAGGTTGTGTTCTCCACCTCATTGGGTCAGGAAGACCAGGTGATTACAGAAATCATCGCCAAGTATAATCTTCCAGTAAAAATCTTTACCTTGGACACTGGAAGGTTATTTTATGAGACCTATGACCTTTTGGCCAGAACCGAAAGCAGATATAAGATTAAGATCAAGCCTTACTATCCCAATACCAGCACTGTAGAGAAACTGGTCGGTGATATAGGGATCAATGGATTTTATGAATCCCCGGAGAACAGAAAAAGCTGTTGCTACGTTCGTAAGGTAGAGCCCCTTAAACGGGCACTTGCGGGAAACAGTATCTGGATTACCGGTCTGCGCTCCGAGCAAAGCAACAACCGAAGTTCCATGCAAAAACTGGAATGGGACGAAGGTAACCAAATCATGAAATTCAACCCCCTGCTGGACTGGACCATGGATGAAATGCTCCAATACATCAGCGACCACAAAATCCCATATAACCCACTTCATGACAAAGGATTCGCCAGCATTGGCTGCGCACCCTGTACCCGGGCCATCGAGCCCGGTGAAGACCCACGAGCCGGCAGATGGTGGTGGGAAGTTTCGCATAAAGAATGTGGATTACATATAAAATAGAAGTTTCGCCTGGAGCTTTGAATGGAAAAACCATTGCCACAGAGCTTCCGATAAAAACAATAATAGCACATGAAAAATACGTTTGTTCCTAATCCGAAAGAGGCCGAATCCATTCACATCATCCGTGAAGTGGCTGCCCAATTCGAAAAACCAGTGTTGATGTTTTCCGGTGGAAAAGATTCCATCACCTTGGTAAGATTAGCTCAAAAGGCCTTTTATCCGGCAAAGATACCATTTCCATTGCTGCACGTGGACACTGGGCACAATTTTCCCGAAACGATCGAATTCCGTGACAGGCTGGTAGAGGAGCTAGGATTGGAACTGATCGTAGCCAATGTTCAGGACTCCATCGACCAAGGAAAAGTCCAGGAAGAGCGAGGTCGCTATTCCAGTAGAAATTCCCTGCAGACCACCACGCTGCTGGATGCCATCGAAGAGCACAAGTTTGACGCCTGTATCGGTGGAGCACGTAGGGACGAGGAAAAAGCAAGGGCCAAAGAACGGGTATTTTCCGTTCGGGACGACTTCGGCCAGTGGGATGAAAAAAATCAGCGTCCGGAGCTATTTGACATGCTGAACGGAAAAATCCATCATGGACAAAACGTGAGGGCATTCCCGATCTCCAATTGGACAGAGCTTGACGTATGGGAATACATCAAGACAGAAAACATCAAAATACCTTCCATCTATTTTGCCCATAAACGGGAGACATTTGTGCGGGACGGTATGATCTGGACGGCATCTGAACATGTGTACCGAGAAGACCACGAGGAAGTGGAAGAGCGAATGGTCCGCTTCAGAACAGTGGGTGACATGACCTGTACAGCAGCCGTACTTTCCGAAGCCGAAACATTGGAAGAAGTGGTGGACGAAATCCGGGCAAGTACAATTTCCGAACGTGGCGCCAGAATCGATGACAAGCGCTCCGAAGCCGCCATGGAAAACCGTAAAAAAGTAGGGTACTTTTAGCAGTAAGTACGCCATAGAAAGTATCGAGAGAGAATAGAACAAAGAGACAAGATTTTATGAGCACCGAAAATAGAAAACTGATCAATATCGCGACGGCAGGAAGTGTGGATGACGGAAAAAGTACCCTTATCGGAAGACTACTTTATGATACAAAGTCACTGACCACTGATAAACTGGAAGCCATTGAGCGAAATAGTAAGCAAAAAGGCTTTGATTACCTTGACTTTTCACTGGCCACGGACGGCCTGGTAGCGGAAAGGGAACAAGGAATCACCATTGATGTGGCTCACATCTATTTCAACACCGAAAATACAAACTACATTATCGCAGACACTCCCGGCCACGTGGAGTATACCCGAAACATGGTGACAGGAGCTTCCACCTCCGCCGCTGCCATCATCCTGATCGATGCCCGAAAAGGAGTGATCGAGCAGACCTACCGCCATTTCTTCATCAATAACCTCCTTCGCGTAGGCCGTGTGATCGTGGCCGTAAACAAGATGGACCTGGTAGATTATGATCAGCAGGTATACGAAGAGATCAAAAGTGATTTTGAAGCGCTGATCGAGAAAAGTAACTACACGGAAGACCAAGTGAGGTTCATTCCGGTAAGCGCCCTCCATGGTGACAATATCGCCGGTGGATCCGATAACATGGACTGGTACGAAGGACCATCCCTATTGGACTACCTGGAAGGGCTAGAAATCGATGAATCAGAAGACAACAGTGCCGCGAGGTTCCCAGTGCAATATGTGGTCAGACCAAAAACAGATGCACACCATGACTTCCGTGGATTTGCGGGCAAACTTTACGGCGGCAAGCTTGCTGTAGGTGATGAAGTGACGGTACTGCCTTCCTTCACCAGCAGCAAAGTAAAATCCATCAACTTCTTCGATCAGGAGTTTGAAGAAGCCATTCCGGGCAGCTCAATCACCATCACACTGGAAGACGAGGTCAATGTGAGTCGCGGTGACATGCTGGTAAAATCCAACGAACTGCCTAAATCCGAAAAACAGCTGTCTGCCACAATCTGTCAAGTAAACAGCAGACCATTACGAACAGGAGCAAAATACATCCTTCAACATGGCGTAAACCAAGTGTTGGCAAAAGTAGATAGCATAGAGGGCTTGGTACATACCGATTTCTCCGGATCAGAGGGGACGGACCAGTTGAAGTTAAATGATATCGGTAAAGTGAACTTCAGGCTCAGCAAGCCCATTCACTTTGATCCCTACCAGGAAAGCAAGTCAAACGGTAGCTTTATCCTTATCGATGAGGGCTCCTTTGACACGACCAGCGTAGGGTTCATCCAATAGCACCCTTTCCGCTTCGCCAGAAAGGGCTTTTCACCCAATAATCAAAACAACCACTATGCAAAGCTTTAGAACTGAGATAGAAAATCCCATTGTGGAAAAAGACATTATCGAACTTGAGAAGAAAATTTCGCTTTTTAAGGACGGTAAAATAGATGAAGAAAAATTCAGAAGTCTTCGGTTGGCCAGAGGTGTATACGGCCAGCGCCAGCCGGGTGTACAGATGATACGGATCAAATTGCCTTATGGAAAAGTAACCGGCAAACAGCTGCACAGAATCTGTAAGGTTTCTGATGAATATTCCACCGGCAGGCTACACATTACCACTCGCCAAGATATCCAAATCCACTATGTAAGCTTGGACAGAACGCCTGAGCTTTGGGCGGAACTGGAAAAGGATGAAGTAACACTTCGTGAGGCCTGCGGAAATACCGTCAGGAATGTCACTGCTTCAGAAACTGCCGGTGTTGATCCCAAAGAGCCGTTTGACGTAACTCCTTACGCAGATGCTACCTTTAAGTACATGCTGAGAAACCCGATCTGCCAAGAGATGGGCAGGAAGTTCAAAATGGCCTTTTCAGCGACTGAAGATGACACTGCCCTGACTTACCTGCACGACTTGGGCTTTATCCCGCAGGTAAAAACAATCAATGGTGAAGAAGTACGTGGTTTCAAAGTGCTTCTCGGAGGGGGCCTTGGATCCCAGCCCAGACATGCTGATGTGATCGAAGAGTTTTTGGCCACCGATAAGTTGATTCCTTTTATAGAAGGTGTAGTCAGGGTTTTTGACCGACACGGCGAGCGTGCCAAAAGGATGAAGGCCAGGATGAAATTCCTGGTAAAAGATATCGGCGTAGAGGAGTTTATGAAGTTGGTAAACGAGGAACAAAAAGCCTTGCAATTCCAATCCTATCCGATCGACCATAAAAGCTATGAAGCGGCCAGGACTCTTCCAAATCCTGAAATTCCTGCAGTGGAAACCCCCACTGGAGAAGCCTATGAAAGATGGCTAAACACCAATGTACTCCCTCAAAAACAAGAAGGGTACGTATCCATAGGCATCAAAGTACACTTGGGGGACTTCTATACAGACAAAGCTCGTAAATTGGCTGATTTAGTAAGCAAATACGCCAATGACGAAATCCGTCTTAGCTTACGCCAGAACATCCTGATCAGGGATGTAAAAGAAGAAGCAGTACCATTCTTCTATCGGGAATTGGAAAAACTGGATTTTGTAGCGTATGGCTATGATACGTTGGGAGACCTGACGGCATGTCCGGGCACAGATACCTGTAACTTGGGTATTGCCAGCAGTACAGGAGCCGCACATGTGCTGGAAGAGGTGATTTTCAAGGAGTATCCCCAATACCTGTCCAACACAAACCTGAGCATCAAAATCTCTGGCTGTATGAACGCCTGTGGCCAGCACAACATGGCTTCTATCGGGTTTCAGGGCATGTCCATCAAAGTGGGCAAATCCGTCATTCCTGCCTTGCAGGTCTTGCTTGGTGGAGCCACTTTGGGACAAGGGCAAGGGAGATTTGCGGATAAAGTCATTAAAATCCCGAGTAAACGAGCCCCTCAAGCTCTCCGCCTGATCCTTGACGACTATGCAAAAAATGCAGAAAAGGACGAGGTATTCGTAGAATATTATGACCGTCAGGGACAAATGTATTTCTATGAATTCTTGAAGCCATTGACCAGCACGGATGATATTGTGGACAGTGATTATATCGACTGGGGCAATGAGCAGGAATATGTCAAAGCTGTCGGTGTCGGGGAATGTGCCGGTGTGGTCATCGACTTGGTAGCTACCTTGCTATTGGAAGCCAGGGAAAAACTGGCCAATGCAGAGGATAGCTTCAATGACAAAAAATGGTCAGACAGCATCTACCACACCTATGCCACACTTGTAAATACTGCAAAGGCTATCTTGGTTTCTGAAGGTAAGAAAACCAATTCCTATGCAGATATCGTTAAGCAGTTTGACGAAACTTTCGTAGATTCAGGGAAAATCGCACTGGATGGCAGCTTTGCGGATATCGTGTATGAAATTCAGCAAAATGAACCTACCGAGGATTTTGCGAAGGCATACTATGAAAAAGCCGAAAAAGTATACCATACCATTAGCGATTACAGAGCCAAGGAGGTAGAAGCATGATATCACCCATCACACCGAAATTGACCTTGGTCGGTGCCGGCCCAGGTGATCCAGAACTGATCACCCTTAAAGGCATATTGGCACTGGGAAAGGCGGATGTGATACTTTATGATGCGTTAGTGGATAAGGCACTCCTCAAACATGCCACTGAAAATGCCATTAAGGTATTTGTAGGAAAGCGGCATGGGTGCAAGTGGAATCCCCAACAGGATACCAACAAGTTGATCGTAGAATACGCCCTAAAGCACGGTCATGTAGTACGGTTAAAAGGTGGAGACCCTTTTGTGTTTGGACGGGGAGCTGAAGAAATAGACTATGTGCAGCAATTTGGCATTGAAACAGAAGTAGTTCCAGGCATCACCTCCAGCATTGCTGTACCCGCTTATCAGGGAATTCCTGTGACAAAGCGTGGTGTTTCAGAGAGCTTTTGGGTGATTACAGGTACGACTTCATCAGGACAACTGTCCCGTGATGTGCAGCTGGCAACTCAATCCACAGCAACGGTGGTCATCTTGATGGGCACCAGAAAACTTCCGGAAATCGTAGCAGCATTTCGTCAGGGGGGAAGAGAAAACACCCCCATTGCCCTGATCCAAAGTGGCACTACATCGGAAGAAAAAGTGGTTGCCGGCCATATTCATGATATCGAACATAAAGTACAGGCATCTGGCATTGGAGCACCCGCAGTTATCGTCATTGGCGACGTGGTGCGCGAGAGTCCTAAATTAATGGAAGTATATAGAGAAGCTATCAGTGTATAGCGATATAAAAATCAAAAGCATCGGGAAGATCACCCATTCCCGATGCTGCTTTAACCCATAAACCATAACCACCATGAATGAACTTTACCCCGTGTTTCTAAAAGTAGCACACCTGGACACTTTGATCGTAGGAGGAGGTAATGTGGGACTGGAAAAATTATCTTTTTTGCTCAAATCCAGCCCTAAGGCCAAGGTAACTGTTCTAGCCAAAGAAATCTCAGATGAGATCAAGGCGATTGCAGCCAAAACAGACAATCTGCAGCTTATCGAAGCCGCCTATAGTAAGGCTTATCTCGAAAACCGTCACATCGTTATTGGAGCCACTGACGATAAAGAAGTAAATAAGCAGATCCAACAGGACGCCAAAGCCAAGCATCTGTTAGTAAATATCGCCGATACGCCAGAGCTGTGTGATTTTTACCTGGGTGGCATCGTCACCAAAGGCAATGTAAAAATCGCCATTAGCACCAATGGCAAATCACCTACCACCGCCAAGCGACTCCGTCAATTTCTGGAAGAAGTCATCCCTGATGACATTAACGAAATGGTGGAAAACATCCACCAATACCGGGATACGCTAAAAGGTGACTTCGAATACAAAGTAGAAGCCCTGAACAAGCTTACCAAAGAGCTTTTGGTAAAGTAATGTAAAATACGACAAAGGCTGTTGAATAAGACTGCACCGTCAACTGTTTGCCATTAACTACTTTCATCCATTTCATCCAGCACGGTTCCATAATCTTTCAATTCAGCAGTTCGATAATAGTAAAGATATAATATGCGGTTGATTTAATTTTAAAAAGAACAGGTAGTCTCTACCTGTTTTTTTTGTTTACGAATCCTTTTCTTTTAATCGTATAAAATTATTTTTAATTTCATTTAACTTTCCATTAATAGTTATTTTTTAAAAACATTAGTCTAATATCACGTATTTGCTGCGTTTGGTTAGATTTTTCCAACACCAAATAGCCTTTATCACATTGCCAAATTCAGGCACTTATTTAATGTTAATTTTCACTTAAGCATTCTTTGCTTTAATTAAAAATTTCATAACCGAACCTTTTCAATTGATATATGCTATACGGATAGTTTTGCGACAAATTAAGGCAACAACAACGCCTGAAAGCACACAATTATCTGAATTTCAATTATCTATCATCTATAACTCAAATCACTCTATGAAACAGGTTTTTACTATTTTTGTCGTCCTGTTTTTGCTCCCCTTCCTAGTAGTGGGGCAGGATCAGGTCACTGGACAGGTCACGGATGCCACAGGAATGGGGCTACCCGGCGTCACTGTCATGATTAAAGGCACCACCAAAGGCACCATAGCCGATTTTGAAGGTAATTACACCATTGAAGCGGCTACCGATGCAGTGTTGCAATTTAGCTTTATTGGCTTTACCACCCAGGAAATCCCTGTAAACGGTCAATCCAACATCAATGTCACCCTTACTGAGGACGAAAAGAGCCTTGATGAAGTAGTCGTTACGGCCATTGGGATCAAGCAGCAAAAGAAAAAACTGGGCTATGCCACTCAGGAAGTAAACACAGAAGGACTGGAACAGGCCAATACCATGAACGTGGGCAATGCCCTTTCTGGACAAGTAGCCGGACTGACCGTAACCAACCCCACGGGGATGTTCCAATCGCCCTCCTTTACCCTTCGGGGCAAGACACCTCTGATCGTGTTGGACGGTGTGCCGGTAGAGACTGATTTCTATGATATCTCCCCCGATGACATCGAAAGCATCAATGTCCTCAAAGGTGGTGCTGCATCAGCCCTGTATGGTGCCAGAGGTAAAAACGGTGCCATCCTGATCACCAGAAAAAATGCTTCCAAAGAAGGCCTTACCGTTACGGCCTCCACCAGCAACATGGTGACTGCCGGATTTACCGTATTTCCGGAAACCCAAACCGAATATGGGAACGGTTCCAATGGCAAATATGAATTTTGGGACGGTGCTGACGGTGGTATTTCCGATGGAGATATGATCTGGGGACCTAAATTTGAGCCTGGAGTGATGATTCCTCAGTGGAACAGCCCCATCCGCGATAAGCAAACAGGCGAAACCATCGAATGGTACGGTAACGTGGCCGGAACAGTTTATGATGACAAGTCACGCTATGAACGTGTCCCTACTCCATGGGTGAGGCATGATAACCTGAAGGACTTTTTGCGCACAGGGGTAGTCACCAAAAACGATTTCTCGATAGCCTATCAAGGCGACCGTGCTCAGTTTTACTTCTCCGGAAACTATTCCCACCAAAAAGGGCAAGTGCCTAATAGTGCCCTCACCACAGGTGGAATGACGTTTAATTCTTCCTTTAAATTATTGGAAAACCTACAACTTGACGCCACGGCGAGTTATAATAAGGTGCACTCTCCCAATTATCCTCGATATGGCTATGGCCCTAAAAACCACATGTACACCATCTTGATCTGGATGGGCGATGATGTCAATGGCCAAGACCTAAAAGACCACATGTATGTACCGGGACTGGAAGGATACCGCCAGGCCAACTACAACTATGCATGGTATAACAATGTGTACTTTGCGGCTAATGAATACAACCAACTGTACAACCAAAACACCTTGGACGGAAAGCTGAAGCTGAAATACCAAATCACGCCCGATCTATATATTCAGGGAAGGGTTTCTGCCAGAAATAAAGGGAAGTTTACCGATGCACAAAGTCCTAAGTCTTACTTGAACTATGGCGATTCCAGAAATGGTGACTACAAGATGTGGAACGATGACCAGCTAAACCTGGACGCTGACTTTTTGGCCAGTTACTATAAGACCTTGACGGATAACTTCTCCTTTGGTGTCAATGCCGGTGCGTCAAGTTTCCGTAGGACATACCAGCAGGAATATGCCTCTTCTGATGGACTGATTGTTCCAGGGGTTTACAGTCTTAGCAATACCCAAGGGCCTGTACAGGCATCCAACACCTATCAAGAAAAAGCGATTCGCAGTGTTTACGGTACCGTAAACCTGGAAATGTGGAACTCCGTATTTCTTAACCTTACAGGAAGAAACGACTGGTCTTCTACCCTGCCTGCTTCGACCAACTCCTACTTCTACCCATCAGCGTCATTGAGTGCGATGATATCGGAATTCATCACATTGCCGAAGGCCATGGATTACCTGAAGGTGTACACCTCTTGGTCAGAAGTATCCAATGACCTGGATCCATACAGCCTTCAGGCGACCTATAACAAAGGCGTCACCTATGGCTCCACTCCATCTGTTTACTATCCGTCGGGATTGGTAAATCCTGCTATACAGCCTGAAAAATCCACTACCTTTGAAGCTGGTTTGAGTACTTCTTTTGCCCAAAAAAGGTTGACACTGGAAGGTACTTATTACCGCATCTTGGACGAAAATCAGATCATCGACCTCAGTATCTCTGAAGCATCGGGCTTTAATTCCAGAAAGGTAAATGGCAATGAATATACAACCGATGGGGTGGAGATCATGTTGAATTATTTGGCCATTGACCATGACAAGTTCGACTGGAATATTGGATTGAACTGGACACGTTTTGTGAAGCGTATCTCCGACATTTACAGTGGAGAGAACCGCTATGGAAACTTGAGAGAGGGTGACCGTGCAGACTCATATTATGCCACGGTATGGCAGAAAAGTGCTGACGGCCAGGTTATCCTTGACGCGAACACTGGTCTGCCGACCAAAGATCCCTATCCGACCAAAATCGGCCACTTGGATCCTAGCTGGAGACTGGGCATTCAGAACCGCTTCCGCATAGGAGACTTCAGAGTGGACGTGGATGTGGACGGCGCCTGGGGCGGATTGATTAGATCGATGACCATCGAAAAAATGTGGTGGGGAGGAAAACATCCTAACTCCGTACTTTACAGAGACCAAGAATATGCCGCCGGAGAGCCGGTCTATGTACCGGAAGGTGTAGTCCTCACCGGTGGGGAGCTCACCAGGGATGTAGATGGAAACGTGATCTCTGATACTAGGGAGTACACCCAAAACACCACCGCCGTGAGCTGGCAGACATGGTCGCAGATCTATCCTTACCAAGCCCAGGTGACCGAAGAAGAAAGCGAGACTTTTGCCAACGTTTTTGACAGGTCTTACTTCAAATTGAGAAGGCTGGCAGTGACCTATGATCTGATGAACATCATGCAGTCCGAAAAGATCAAAAAACTGGACCTTTCATTGTATGGCTATAACCTGGCCATGTGGAAAAAAATGCCTCTGCTGGATCCAGATTATGGTAATGACAACAATCTTCAAGATCCATCATCGAGGTACGTAGGCTTTACGTTGAAGGCTACATTTTAATGGATTATGCAATTAAGAAATTATAAGAAAATGAAAAATATACTAATCCTATTTGCAGCATTGATTGGTTTGGCATCCTGCGACAATCTTCAGGAAATGAATGTCAATCCCAACTTGCCTACAGAGACTCACCCGCAGCTTTTGCTGACCAATATCGAATGGGAAGCATTCAGGGCTTATCGAGGAACCTCTCCATTGTACGCCCTGAAAATGCTCGTGCAAACCGATGGTGAAAATACCAATCAGTATTATAAATGGGCCAGAGGAAGCTATGGTGCCTACAGTGATATGCGCGATGTGACCAAAATGATCGAAGAGGGAGAGCGGATCAATGACATGACTTATGTGGCATTGGGCAAGTTCTTCAGAGCTTACCATTTCTATAACCTGACCCTGACCTTTGGGGATGTGCCTTATTCGGCAGCGCTGAAAGGAGAAGCAGAAGAAAGCTACGCACCAATTTACGATACCCAACAAGCGGTATTTGAGGGGATCCTTACCGAGCTAAAGGAAGCCAATGACATCCTGGCCGAATCCAATAATATCATCGCCGGTGATATCATCTATCAAGGTGACCTGACCAGCTGGAGAAAATTGATCAATGCCTTTAGACTTAAGGTGATGCTGACCCTTTCTGAAAAAACGGGCACTGTAGATGTAAGTGAATTTTCCTCTATCTACCAAAATCAACCACTAATGGAAAGTGTGGAAGAAAGCGGTCAAGTGGTGTTCCTGGATCAGCAAAACAACCGTTATCCTGATTTCAACAGCAGTGGCTTTAGCTCAGGGATGTACATGGACTCCACGTTCATTCAACGCCTTCAAGAAAGGGAAGATCCTAGATTGTTTATTTATTGTACCCAAACCAAATCTGCTAAAGAGGCTGGAAAAGCCATCGACGACTTTACCGCTTATGAAGGCGGTGACCCTGCCGCTCCCTATGGAGAAGTAAACCAGAAAGCCACCCAGGGAAATGTTTCCAAGGTTAATGAGCGCTATCACCAAGACCCCGTTAATGAGCCTTATTTGCTCTTAGGCTATTCTGAGCAACAGCTGATCCTAGCGGAAGCTGCCGTAAGAGGCTGGATATCTGCCGATGCTGGGCTACTGTATGAATCAGCAGTAAAAGCTTCCTTCAAATTCTATGAGCTCTATTCGGAAGAATACGCCACTTATGTCACTGAAGAAGCGGCAAATGACTATTTGGCCAAGTCCAACAATAACTTCACTACGGCCGTTACCGAGGAAGAGCAAATCCAGCTTATCATCATGCAGAAATACCTGCAGTCGTTTTTCCAATTGGGATGGACTTCTTTCTATGAATACCACAGAGTAGGAGGATATCCTTCTTTCAGAAGACCTTCAGGTGTGGAGATTCCTTATCGGTGGATCTACCCACAGTCAGAGTACAACTATAACGCAGCCAATGTAACGGAAGCCATCACCCGACAGTTTGGGGAAGGAAACGACCTGATCAACCAAATGCCTTGGTGGTTAGAATAAAAGAGTAAATTTATAAATTGGACACGAAGATACGAAGTTGCTATGGGTAAGCCGGTACTTGTGGTGATTAAACCATACCATCCCTTTGTGTCTTTGGGTCTTGGTGGCGGAAAAGAATAGGCCACGAAGGCAAGAAGTTAAAATTGGAAAACCATTGATGTCTTAATTAGTAGTGGTAAGAAAACAATAATTTCTTAGCGCCTTTGAGCCTTTGTGGCCTATTTTACCTGAAATGATTAGTTTTAGGTTATAAACTTGACAGAAAAGAAACATGAACGATTCTAGAAGAGATTTTTTAAAAAAAGCAGCATTGCTTTCTGGAAGTGCAGGGATGTGGAGTGTATTGCCCACTTCCATCGAGAAAGCATTGGCCATTACGCCAGATCCTGGAACCACTTTTTATGATGCTGAGCATGTCGTCCTGCTCATGCAGGAAAATCGCTCCTTTGACCACTGCTTCGGCACCCTGAAAGGTGTCAGGGGATTTAATGATCCACGCGCCATCAGCCTCCCGGACAAAAACCCTGTTTGGCTTCAGCCTGATAAGAACGGCAATCGCTTTGCGCCTTTTCGCTTTGACATCAAAGACACCAAAGCTACCTGGATGCGAGATATTCCCCATAGCTGGGAAAACCAAGTAGATGCCCGCAATGAAGGCAAATACAATGGCTGGATAGAGGCCAAGCGATCCGGCCGTGCCGAATTTCGAGATGTGCCGATGACCATGGGCTATTACAATCGTGAAGACATCCCTTTTTATTATGCCCTAGCCGATGCATTCACCGTTTGTGACCAACACTTCTGCGCTTCCCTTACAGGCACCACGACGAACAGGAATTATTTCTGGGCAGGAAAAACCCACGGTGAAGGTGAAAAAGCCAGGGTCCGCAATGGAGAACTGAATTATAGCCATGAAGTGGATTGGGCGACCTTTCCGGATAGGCTGGAAGACGAAGGCATCTCCTGGAAGGTTTATCAAAATGAAATCAGTCTGCCCACTGGTGTGGAGGACAGTTCTTTGCTGGCCAATTTTACCGACAACAACCTCGAATGGTTCAAGCAGTTTGGTGTGAGGTATAGCCAAGGGCATTACCAGTATATGAAAAAAAGGCAGAAGGAAATACCAGCCGAGCTGGAGAATTTGGAAGCGGATTTGAGCAAGTCTGATGTGGATCAGGACGCACTGTCCAAGCAAATCGCCGAAAAGAAAGCGGAATTGGTCAAGCTGGGTGAATACCTTGCCGCCTGGAATCCGGAAAAATTCAGCCAACTGTCCGAGAGGGAAAAGCTTCTCCATAAAAAGGCCTTTACCACCAACAGTGGAGACAAAGACTATCATAAAATTGCCACCTTGACCTATGCAGATGGCCTTGAGCAGCGTGAAACGAACATTCCAAAAGGCGACGTGCTGTATCAATTTCGCAAAGATGTCAAGGAAGGAAAATTGCCTGCTGTATCTTGGGTAGTGGCTCCACAGAAATTTTCCGATCACCCAAGTGCCCCTTGGTACGGAGCCTGGTACGTATCAGAAGTGCTGGATATTTTGACCCAAAATCCTGAGCTGTGGAAGAAGACCATTTTTATCCTTAATTATGATGAGAATGATGGGTACTTTGATCATGTTCCTCCCTTTGTAGCCCCTAACCCCCAAGATCCGGACAACGGTATGGCCTCTGAAGGATTGGATGTCACGGGCGAATTTGTCACCAAAGAAGAAGAGCAGGCTGCCGGATTTAGCGAAGCAGATTCCAGGACCAGTCCCGTGGGGTTGGGCTATCGTGTACCGCTGGTGATC
Source organism: Echinicola soli (assembly GCF_006575665.1). NCBI lineage: Bacteria > Pseudomonadati > Bacteroidota > Cytophagia > Cytophagales > Cyclobacteriaceae > Echinicola > Echinicola soli. Next base: position 1,406,764 of record NZ_CP041253.1, on the reverse strand, counting down.
GCCTCCCCCTGGACCCGTGGTGGCTGGGTCAATTCCCAAGTCTGTGACATCACCTCCACCATCCAGCTAATGGAAAAGTGGCTTTCCAAAAAAACTGGAAAAACCATCAAAGAAACCAATATCAGCGAATGGCGAAGGGCTGTCAGCGGAGACCTGACTTCTGTCTTCCGACCTTATAAAGGTGAAGAAATTGATTTGCCAGCCTGGGTGGACAGGAACAAACACGTCCAGGAGATCTATAATGCAAAATTCAAAGACCTGCCCAAAAACTTCAGGACACTGACCGAGGAAGAAGCCCGCAACGTAGCGGCCGATCCCAGTCACGAGGTACTACCTCAGCAGGAGCCTGGCACCAAACCTTCCAATGGCCTTCCGTACGAACTTTACGTAGATGGTAAAATCAGCGAGGATGGAAAGCACTTCGTGGTGAAATTTGAAGCGGCCAAGGAAATCTTTGAAGAAGAGTCTCTGGGGGCACCTTTTAATGTATATGCTCCCGGTAATTATTGGAACCAAACTTCCGAAACTTATGAACCTGTCAAGACGTGGGCATTTGCCGTAAAATCCGGCGATGTACTGGAGTACCAGTGGCCATTGGAGGCTTTTGAAAATGGCCAGTACCATCTCAGGGTGTATGGGCCAAATGGATACTTCAGGGAGTTTTTCGGAGATGCCCAGGGGCCTCGTGTGGAGCTTTCCTGCAAGCCTATCAAAAGACGAAGAAATTATACGGACAAGTTGAAGATCACCGTTCGAAACATTAGTACCCTCCAGGCGATAGACTTAAAACTGGCGGATGAAACCTACCAAAAACTAGAGAAGAAATTCAAGGTAAATCCTAAAGAAGAAGAAAGTTTTACCTTGGACACCTCTTCTACAAAGGGCTGGTATGATTTTAAACTCCAATCGCCGGGTATCAGCAGCTTTGAGCTGCGCTATGCCGGTAGACTGGAAACAGGCAAGGACAGCATTTCAGATCCCTTTATGGGCAGAGAAATGTTTAGCAGCTAGAGTAAAGAGCAAGTATCAAGATTCCCGTGCAGTGAGTAAGAGATATGAGTATGGAGACATGAGACGTTGTACCGAGGGCTGAGCCCCGGTACCGCCACGGCGGGGAGGTTTGGTGGGGTTCTCATGGAGCAAAGACAAACCATTTGGTCCCTGAGCGTAGCCGAGGAGCCATTATCCATTGTCCCTCCCACAACCTAAAACCTTAGAACATCCAAACCTTCAACGTACAACCTCAATCCGTTTTCGCCAGTAACCTGTCCTGAAATAGATGAAGGCGACAATGGCAGAAACCCAATTGGAGATGGGAAAAGCCCAGTAAATTCCCTCGTGGCCCAAAGAAGTATGGTAGGCCAGATAATAGCCTACTGGGAACCGTATAATCCAAAGGTTCAGAAATGATATAAACATGGAAGCCTTGGTAAATCCTGCTCCATTAAAAGTCCCATTGATCACCTGCTGAACACCAAGGAAGCCAAAGCTAGGTCCCATTATCTTTATGAAAAGTGCCCCGTCAGCAATGACATTGGGCTCATTGGGAACAAAAAACCGCACCAAATCTTCGGCAAAAAGAAACAATAACACTCCAATCCCCGTCAGGCCAAAAAAGGCAACTTTCACGCTGAGCAAGCCGGTTTTTTCTGCCCTTCTGAGTTTTTGTGCGCCCACATTCTGCCCTACCAAAGTAGTCGTCGCAATGGCCAATCCCAAAGCTGGCACAATTACAAAACTCAGCATTCTGGCTCCTACGCCATATGCAGCGACCGTTTCACTGCCAAAGCTGGTTACCAGCATGACCATCATGGTCATTCCCAAAGCCCTGGCAGATTGCTCCATGCTGGAAGGGAATCCAAGTTGGAATAGCTTTTTGGCCCAGGGGAAGTCCCACTTCATCTCAGAAAAATGGATTTGGATACCATGCTTTCCTCTCCACATAACGTAAATTCCTGCAATTGCCGACAGCCCTTGCGTAATGACACTGGCCACGGCTGCACCTGCTACACCGAAACCAGGTACAGGTCCAAAACCGTAAATAAAAAGCGGGTCAAGCACCAAATTGAGCAAGACCGTTACCAACACCACATAAACAGGCAGCATAACATTGCCTATGCCCCGCATCAGGGATTGGAACACAAAGAACATAAACAGAAAGACAAAACCCAGCGAGGAAACTTTAAAATAATCTACCGAGTCGGAGTAGATTTCCGGACCAGCACCGATGAACTTCATCAAAGGACCAGCGGCAAAATAACCCACTATAGCGAGCAGTACAGAAATGAAAAACACCACAAATACGGTCTGCGAAGAGGCTGAATTAACCATTTTCTGGTTATTGGCTCCCTTGTGCTGAGAGACCAGCACCGTACCCGCTAACGTAAGTCCGGCACCAAGCGATAAGATCAAAAAAAGAATCGGAAAACTCACACTCACCGCCGCCACCGCATTGGCCCCCAATCTTCCCAGCCAAAAAGTGTCAATCAGTTGATAGGCGGTTTGAAGGACATTGGCCAAAATGATCGGAAAGGCGAGACTGACAAGTGCAGAAATCAACTTTCCTTCTGTATATTTTTTCTCTTTCGGTGCTTGCATAAAAACAGTTGGCCAAAGATAATTAATCATATTAATTTATCCGCGTAAATCAGCGGCGTCTGTGAGACACCTCCGGTTCTCCAAGAACTGCAAAAAAGCGTATTCACTTATTCCCAGGGGCATTCACCAGAAGTCTCCAAAAAACTTTGAGAAATTAGAGAGGGTCTTTTTTAATAAAAGGGGTGATTGAGTACCTTCGTGGTTTGGGAAAGCAACAAAAACAAATAGCAATATGGAAATTAACGGTAAAATAATTCAAATTATGCCAGAGCAATCTGGCAATGGAAGAAACGGCACTTGGAGAAAGCAAGATTACATTCTTGAAACGGAAGGGCAATATCCCAAAAAAGTCTGCCTGACCGTTTGGGGGGATAAAATCGACCAATTTGGCATGCAGCAAGGAGACACTGTCAAAGCGGGAATAGAGATCGAAAGCCGTGAGTATAACAGCAGATGGTACACTGATGTGAAGGTTTGGCGTGTGGATAAAGAAGGTGGTGCTCCCGCCGGTGGCCAAGCGGCATCCGGAGCTCCAGAAGTCAGCACCTTCAATGATGAAAGCGGTGAAGATATTTTGCCCTTCTAATTAAGCCAGATATAGCAAAAAGACTATATTTAGGGACTGTATCACATCAGCTGGTACAGTCCTTTTTATAGTTAGCTAAAAAGTAAAACTGAAGTGTATGTGGAATGATTTTGATGATAATGACAATCAGTGGGACGATGGAGATGAAGAAGATTTCAGAAAAGAACAAGATCGCATCAACAAACACCCATTAATGCAGAAAGCCAACGATATTCTGCTCCTTACCGAAGCATTGGTAGGGGTCTTGGATGAAAGTGCCAAAGAAATGTACGGCACCTTTATGCTGGAAGATGCCACCGTGATCTGTGGGAAATTTGGTGGCGCAGAGGGGGTGGACGACTATATCCTAAAAATGGAAAATGCCGTCTTTATGAAAGTCCATGCCAGACACCTCAATTCCATGACCTACTCCGTAGCAATGGTCGACAATCATGCTGAAGAGCACTTACAGCTACTCAGAGATGCCATTAACGACTTCAAGTCACTATTCGTGGATTGGGTAAAAGGTTTTGACCCCTCCTGCAAATATGACGATGGGTGGGGATTGTTTTGAGCAGCATATTACACTTATCTAAAGACCAATCTGAACACCTTGGACGATAAAGACCGAAAAGCCCACTGGGAAAATATCTACGAAACAAAGCCACTGACTACCGTGAGCTGGTATCAGCCCGTACCAAAGACTTCATTAACACTGATCGATGAAATGCAGCTCTCGCTTTCTGCCAAGATAATCGATGTCGGTGGAGGGGACAGCTTTCTGGTAGACCATCTCCTTCAGCTGGGCTATCAGAACATCACCGTGCTGGATATTTCATCCCAAGCAATCAAACGGGCACAAAAGCGCCTGGGCAAAGCAGCCGAGAAAGTAAAATGGATCGTGGCTGATATTACTACATTCTGTGCCGATGACACCTATGACCTTTGGCACGATAGGGCTACCTTTCATTTTCTCACCAACAGTGCGGATATTACTGCTTACTATGCTGCAGTAAACAAACATCTGGCGGAAAAAGGAAAAATGATCATCGGTACATTTTCTGAAAAAGGACCTTCAAGGTGCAGCGGCATCACCATCAAGCAATATTCCGCTGAAAAATTATCCGGCATTTTTGGGCAAGGTTTCCGAAAGGAAAAATGTTTCCATGAACAGCATCACACACCATCAGGAAATCATCAGGATTTTGTGTTTTGTTGCTTTGAGAAGTCCTGAAAGGCAACCTTACCTGCCTCCTAAAGCGGGGCATGAGTCAGCTTCCATCACTGACCGTTCCCGAAGTAATACCCCATATAAGCCCCCCCGATTACCATCACCAGCGTAATTCCCAGCAATAACAACAACACGCCCAAGGGCATCTCCCAATCTTCTGATCCGATGCGAAAACGAATATTCTTTTTTAAATCAAACATTTCCGTAAAGTTATGGTTTACTTAGCTGCTTTCAAACCTGACCATGCCCATGCCTACCAAAGACCCCGTCCTGACACCTGAGCTCCTGAAAATCATCAAAATTTTTGGTCTGACGTCTGTGGGCATTGTCTTGGTCTTGTCTTTTTTTAATGAATACCGGGCAGATAATACCAACTCCAATGATACCCATGCAATGGCCGACAGCAACTTGTTGTATTTTAAGAATGTACGCCAGCTGGATTATGAAATCAATAAAAATACCACCGCAAAACTAGAAATATTTCGATTAGGCAAGCGATTAAAAGGTAATAATTTGATTTTTGTTAATCTTTCTATTATCATAAGCCGTATAAGAAATAAAGCCTATATCTTTATTGAACCATCCGAAAGGTTAACATCGGAAACAACCGTGGAATTTAGATGGCTTAACAAAGGGACGCAGCAGGGTGTCCTAAGCTTCCAACAGGGAGACCGGGTCAGCCACCATCAGTTCGTCACCAAGCTTTATCCGTTGATAGATGAAGAAAGGGAATTTCAAGTAAAAATCGCTGGTAAATGGCACCCTATTTTAGTCTCCAGCAAGGAAAGACAAGCATTCAAAACAACTGCTGAGGATTACCTCCGCCTGATAAAATAAACCCAAAGAACGAAGGAAGATGGACATTAAAAAAATCGATAATCTATGGCGGTTTTTATCCATAAAAAACAACCTGCCCGTGAAGCTGGAATTGGACCATCATGTTTATTATAAATTCACCAAGGGCAATATCCAGCTTATTCATCAGTTTAACCCAAAGCTCTGGCAAGAGTCTACGCTGATCATTGCGGAGAAGCTTTTTCAGGAAAAATCGGTATCTCAACGATTTCATCATAAGAAAAAACAATTCGGATTCTCCTCAAAAGACACCTCCACGCATGTCCAGATATTTTTCCCCAAATCTCTTCTTCGCCTAAAGTCCACTTATGAAATGGACATCCAAATGGATCGAAACGGCCACTATTCCATTGGCCTGAGCCCCTTTGTGCCCAAGAACGTGTATCAGATCTTAGACAGTGTGAACTATGTGTGTCAGGAAATGTGGAAGAAGAATTTTTTCTCGGAAGGAATTAGAAATTAGCTAGCCTATCGGCCTAAGTATTGGCACAGTTTAAGGATCAAGGATACGATGATGCTAAGCAAGATCATCGTGGTGATGGGAAAGTAAAAGCTGAAATTTTCGCGCGCTACGCGGATATCTCCCGGAAGCCTCCCCAGCCAATGCAACTTATCACCCAAAAAGTAAACAAGCAGCCCAATCACCAAGATCGCCAGGCCAATGCCAATAATCCATTTTCCGGTTTCACTGTTCATGGAGCTAAAATACTTGCTGCACGTGGATTAAGCAATAGCGTTTTGGATAACCCAGTATAAGCACTGGAAAATCCACTGCGGTCTCAAAAACCTTTGAATCAGCGATACACTTAGTCCTATGCTTTCACCCGCAAAATATAGCTTAATTTGTCAATTTACTTTTCCAAGCAGATTCCACGTCCAATTGATGGATAGCAGGTCTGTACCATCCATTCTTATAGTCACTATCACATAATTCTAGTAGCTTTGCTTTCATGTCCTCCACCTTTTGGGGATGTTTGGCCGAAAGATCTGTCGTTTCTTTAAAATCATCAGGAAGATAATAAAGCTCAAAAGTATCTTTTCGAACAATACACCGTAATTTCCAGCCATCTTCAGCAATCAAGGCCGGCCCTTCAAAGGATGAATGGACGATAAATTCGTGCTTATCCGTTTGCTCCCTGCCGGTCATTTCATGAAAGAAACTGATACCATCTGTGCTAAATTTCCGTTGATAACCTGTAATCTCTGCCACCGTAGGCAGCCAATCGTAGTTAGTGACCAAAAGGTCAGAGGTACTGCCTACAGGGGTGTGGCCAGGCCATCTCACAATTAAGGGAACTTCAAGACCACCTTGCAAGTTGCTTCTTTTCATACCCGCTCGGCCATTATTTCCATTAAAAATATCACCAGCAAGATCACTGTAATACTTGTTTTGCAGGTTATCAAAGCGCTCACCGGTTTGCATATTGGTGTAAGGCTTGAGCACCCTGCCTTCTTGGGTATAATAAATTTCATGGCCATTGTCGGCGGTGAAGATTACCAAAGTGTTTTCTGCTAACTGCAGCCGATCCAGTTCATCTAAAATTTGGCCGACATTATCGTCGAGGAATTTGACCATGGAGGCATATTCCTTTTCTATTTGGGTGAGTTCCGTGGATTCGGCAACTTCAGGATGAACCGATGGAACCGCTACTGGGCCATGGGGTAATTGGGTGGGAAAATAGAGAAAGAAAGGTTGGTCTTTATTGTCCCGGATAAAATCAAGCACTTTGTCCATAAACAAATCCTGTGAATAAACGGCTTTGCCGGTCATATCCCATCGCTCGTCAAAGGCTTTTTGGGTCTCACGCTCGATGGTTTTGCCGCAATCTGCCCGTGTGTTTCCTGGAATATCCACTAGCTGGCCATTTTCGAAAAGGTAAGGTGGATAAAATCCATGCGCCCGATTATGGTCGAGATAACCAAAATACTGATCCCAGCCATGACGTTTCATTTGATAATCTGATACCGAAAACCCCCATTCCAGTTTGCCAAATTGCCCTGTAACATACCCCGCTTCCTGTGCCACTTGACCCAAAAACACCTGTGCTTCAGGAATAGGATCAAGGACACCGTTGATCATTTCTTCTATTTCCTGAACCATGTAAGTGGAATCCCCGACATGCTTGTACAGCTGTCCTTTGGTTATAGGGAATTCAGGGGAATGGCAATCGTGCAATCCCGTGATCAGCGATGCCCGGGCAGGGGCGCACAACATGCTCCCTGTGGCATTGGTAAACCGCATTCCTTCTGCTGCCAGACGATCAATATTTGGAGTGGTGAGATACCTTTGGCCTTCTTGGCTGAGCATACCTTTGCCCAAATCATCGGCGTAAATAAAAATAATATTGGGTTTTTCTACGCTGGATACTACTTTTTTACACCCATATAAATGCAAGCCGATGAAGGCTATGCTGAGAAGAAAGGTGAATTTTTGTAGGTTCATCCCATAATTTAGGGCGTTTGTATAAAACATAAAAGTAATTGGTCTGTTTTCAGCATGAAGACCTCTCCAAGATGATCACTCCATGATCTGCTCATGGGGCAATAGCCTAAGGACCACAGTGGTAGGAGATTCAAAAAGGTCTTTCCCCTCAAAAACCTTTTGATAATGAATCTCCATTTCATCCAATTCTTCCAAATACCGCTTTCTGGTAATCAGGTAGCCTGTCATCTGCTGGGGAACGGCTACTTTCTGAATATCCTTTAAAGGTTGCTGAAGGTAAAATGAAAACGCGGGATTGTAGATTTTAAAGTAATACAAATCAGTAGCAGCCAGCTGTGAAGTCTTTGCTTGTAAAACGGGGTTTTGACGGTCAATTATTGGAAACGCAAACCAAAAGAAAACAAATGCCACCAGCATAAACCCTCCACCAAACCAAACCAAAAAGTACTCGGTTTGTCTTTTGACCAGGGCCCTAAACATTGGAAAAACCACCAAAACCGGTACAAAAAACCACCAAAGAAGGCTTTTGGGAACATACAATGCAGGATCTGCTGACAATCCATAATACACCCCAAAAGGCAATAATACCAGGACTCCTCCATATACAATCCCGGGAGCCACCAGGCTTTTCCACTTCTTTCCCTTGGTCAGTGCCCCCAGATAGTTTCCAATAATAATGGCCAAAAACGGATATGCCGGTACAGTATAATTGGGAAGTTTAGTGCCGGACAGCATGAAAAAAACTATGATGGTCGCAGCACAGATTAATGCAAACGTCGTGACCCGGTTGGTTCGGAATTTTAGGGTATGCCAGACACCCTGAAACATAAAAAAAGCAAAAGGCAGCATTCCTGCAAACACAAACAGCCAAGTCAGCCAGAAGCCTCCTCCATGCCCTTCCATGGGAGCCGAAAAACGGTTAAGGTTATGCTTAAAGATAAACTCTTCTATCCAAAGCCCATTGGTTTTGGTAGCCACCAAGACATACCAAGGCAAGGCGATCAGGAAAAAAACAGCCAAGCCCATGGGATGAAAAATCCGGAGCAGCCTTTTGCCATTCAGCAACTGCATCGCCAATCCATATACCAACAGTGCGATACCGGGCAGCACTACTCCCACGGGCCCCTTAGAGAGCACCGCCAACCCAAATGAAGCATAAGTGACCAACATCAGCATATTTGAACGAAAACCTGAAAGGGACCATTCGTAAAATGCCATCAGGCCCATGCTCATGAAAAATATCAAAAATGGATCGGGTACGGCCATATGAAACTGGATGTACCAATGGAGACTGGAAGCGAGTACAAGCAGGGTTAGGACTCCCGCCCGATATCCCAGGTTTCTCCTGGCAAACCGATACGTAAAATACACCGTCAAAAAGCCAAACAAAGCAGGGAAGAACCTGGCCGCAAATTCATTGATCCCAAAAAGCTGGTAGGAAAGCACAAAGAAATAATAGTGCAATGGGGGCTTATCAAAGCGGTATTCACCGTTGAACGTCGGCACAACCCACTCTCCTTTCTGAAGCATTTCGATGGCGGCGGTAGCATTTTTAGCTTCATCCAAGGCGTAGACACTCAGCCCATTGAGATTAGAATAATGCAGGAGAAGAACAATGAGCAGCAATACACCTCCGACAATTCCCTTTATATCCAGGATTCTTTCCATGTGTTAAAATTACAGGCTATTCCCCTGCTCAATGTCAACAAAGCGTTATCAAAAGATTAGGTTTTGATAACGCCACTTGGTGCCCGTGCAAAAAAGCTGTAATTTTGACCAAATTTTATGCGGTATGTCCAAGTTACAGCTTTCCCTTGTTGTCACGGTTTATAACGAGGAAGAAAATATTCAACCACTATTAGCTGCTGTTTATGAAGCCTTAGAAGGTATTTCCTACGAACTCATCTTGGTGGATGATGGCTCCACTGATAAGACTGTGGCCATGTCCAAGCAATATGCCAATGCCTTCACAAAGGTGTTGATTTTCAACAAAAACTACGGGCAGACCACTGCACTGGCAGCAGGTATAGACTATGCCATTGGCGAGTATATTGTAACCATGGACGGGGATCTGCAGAATGATCCGTCCGACATTCCGATGATGCTCCAGAAAGCCATCAACGAGGATTGGGATGTGGTAGCAGGGGTACGCGCCAATCGACAGGATGGCTTCGTCCTGCGGAAATTGCCGAGCAAGTTTGCCAATTGGATGATCCGAAATACCACCAAGGTCTACCTAAAGGATTACGGCTGTAGCCTGCGGGTGTACAAGGCGCAGATTGCCCAAAACATGGGACTTTATGGTGAATTGCACCGTTTTATTCCTGTTTTGGCCAAACAGGAAGGTGCCCGCATGACCGAAGTAAATGTCAAGCACCATCCAAGGATCCATGGCACTTCCAAGTACGGCCTGAACAGGACCTTCAAGGTTTTGGCGGACCTGATCTTGATGCTCTTTTTCCAAAAGTACTTGCAGCGCCCGATCCATATCTTTGGAGGCTTAGGGCTTTTGGCATTGATCTCTGGTGCCCTTATCAATTTTTACCTTTTGGTGCTCAAAATCCTTGGAGAGGACATCTGGGGCAGGCCGATTCTGCTGGTTGGGCTGATCTTGATTTTGGGGGGGCTGCAGCTGATCACCACCGGTATCGTGGCGGAGATCATCGTCAGGACGTACTTTGAGTCACAGGATAAGAAGACCTATACCATCAAAGAAGTTTTCGAAGGTGAATAAAAAAACACTTAAGCTGCTCCTGAAGCTGCTACTCACAGGAGTGGCCATTTACCTTGTATTCAGAAAAATAGACATCGAAGCCACTTGGCAGGTAATCAAGAAGGTGAATTTCGGATACCTTATCATCGCAGCGCTGTGCTTTGTACTTTCCAAAGCCCTTTCTTCCCTTCGTCTGAACGGGCTATTCCGTAATCTTGACGTTCTCCTCAGTGAGCGCCAAAACCTCAAACTTTACTGGATCGGGATGTTTTATAACCTCTTCCTTCCCGGAGGGATTGGCGGAGACGGTTATAAAGTCTACTGGCTTAACAAACGCTTTGACACTAAAGTAAAAAAACTACTGGCCGCGGTATTGCTGGACCGTGTGAGCGGCTTGGCGGCCTTGGTGTGGCTCATGCTGGGACTTTGGTTTTTTGTGAACGTGGAGTGGACAGCTCCATGGGGCATAGACTTGGATATGGTAGCTGCTGTAGGCCTGACCATGGTGCCACTGGTATTTGCTGCTGTGGTGAGATGGTGGTTCCCCTCATTTTGGCGCTCTACGGCGATTACCAGCGGCTATTCACTTTTCGTACAGTCCGCTCAGCTTATTTGCGCATATTTTATCCTGCTTGCATTGGGAATAGAGGAACAAATCCTTGAATACCAGTTTGTCTTTTTGCTTTCTTCGATCGTAGCGGTTTTGCCACTTACTATCGGCGGTGTAGGCGCTCGTGAATTGGTATTTATCTTTAGCCATGAGTACATGGGCATCGATAAAAATATTGCCGTTGCCTTTAGTCTGCTTTTCTTTTTGATCACCGCAGTGGTTTCCCTGGCTGGCGCGACGGTGAAGATGGAGGATGTCCAGGGATCAGTGACCAGTAAGTAATGGGCAATAGTTAGAATATTTGCCACATTTTTACAATTTTCAACCCTTACAATCTTCCAATTTTAAATATCAATGCAAATCACCTTTCTTGACCGCATCACATTTGCCGCAGCCACAGTCCATTCCGTTGGATTTTTTCGGCTTGAAATATTGGTACCCCTTCCAGGCAATAATCCCTGCAAACAACATCCATACAATAATTTCTTGCCACATAATTTTCTGCTTGTTTAATTACGAAAATAACTGATAGGCGATGAAGGCCGAGACATAGGCCAAAGCAGTCATGTAAATAGTTTGGATTACTGGCCACTTCCATCCTTTGGTCTCGCGATAAACTACCGCCAACGTACTCATGCACTGCATCGCAAACGCATAGAAGACCATCAGTGAAATCGCCGTGGCCAGGTTAAATACAGCCTCGCCGGTTTTGGGATTTACCTCACTTTTCAGCTTTTCCTGAATGGTCAATTCGTCCTCCACTTCACTGCCCACACTGTAGAGCGTGGCCATCGTAGAGACAAAGACCTCACGGGCAGCAAATGAAGTGATCAATGCAATCCCAATTTTCCAATCATAGCCCAAAGGCCGGATGGCCGGCTCGATAAACCGTCCAGCTATTCCTATATACGAAGATTCCAACTCAGCTGATTCAAGATTATGTTGATATTCAAGCATCGCTTCTTCAGCAGCCCCATCGGCGGGCACTTCCACTGCGGCCATTGCCTCCTCCCTTGCACTGGACGGGCCATAGGTCGCCAGCACCCAAAGCACGATAGAAATGGCCAAAATTACCTTCCCCGCTTCGAATACAAAGGTCTTCGATTTGGAATACATGGTGATCACCACATCTTTCCACCGGGGCAATCTAAACAATGGCATTTCTACCATCAAATAACTTCTCTCATTAAATTGAAGGACTAACTTCAATATCCATGCGGTCACCAATACCGCCACTACACCCAGCAAGTACATGCCCAGCATGACCAACGCCTGTAGGTTAAACGGTCCAATATTGGTCGCCGGAACGGCGATACCAATAAGAATGACATAAACCGGAAGCCTTGCTGAGCAGCTCATCAATGGTGTAACCATAATCGTGATCAGGCGGTCTTTCCAATTGCCGATATTACGGCTGGCCATGATCCCTGGAATGGCACAAGCAATGCCTGAAATCAGCGGCACGACGCTTTTGCCATTCAGGCCAAAGGGGCGCATGATCCTGTCCATCAGGAACACTACACGAGACATGTATCCTGTGTCTTCCAAAATCCCCAAAAAGGCAAATAACAACGCAATCTGCGGAATGAAGATCACTATTCCACCGATGCCGGGAATGATTCCCTCTGTGATCAGGTCAGTGAGCACCCCTTCCGGTAACAAACCTGACACTGAAGCACTTAAGCTGGCAAAAAAACCATCTATCAAATCCATGGGAACTGCTGACCACGCAAAAACGGCTTGGAAAATCAATAGAAGTATGCCCAAGAAAATAGCATATCCGCCAATTTTATGAAGAAAGACCTTGTCCAACTTATCTGTTAGGCGCTTTTTCTTTATATCTGTCTTTTCTACCACCATCTCTAACACCTGCTGGATGGCTGCATAGCGGTCTTGGGTTTCTTTTAGTTGTATGGATTTGATATCAAAATCAGCTTCCCCTACTTCCCTGCCAAGCCATTCATTATCTTCTTGGGAAAGAATAGGCTCCTTATCATGAAAGCGGATCAGCTGGTAGGCTTGATAGCTGTTTTCAAGGGAAAATCGCTCGCAGATTTTTGCTGACAAGTCACCAGGCAGCAGTTGATCAGTATCTAAAAAGGGAACTGGCTTTTCGAACATTTGCTGGCTGATCAGGTCCGTGATGCCGTTTATTCCTTTGTTGCTTCGCGCATTGGTTTGGATGACCGGTACGCCCAGTGCCTTGTAGAGTTGGTGGGCTTTGACTTTGATCCCTTGCTCTTCTGCTGTATCTGACATATTAAGGACCACAGCCATTGGCAGACCAAGATCCATGATCTGGGTAACCAAAAATAATCCACGCTCCATACTGGACATGTCTACTACTGCCAGGACAAAATCCGGCTTGGAAGTCTTGTCCAGTCCATTGAGCACACGATGGACGATTACTTCATCTTCCGAGTTGGGATAGATGCTGTACGTGCCCGGTAGATCGATGATGGTAGCGTTTTGATCCCCCATTTTTAGGGAAGCATAGCGCTTGTCCACCGTCACACCAGGATAATTGCCCACTTTTTGACGCAATCCCGTCAGGCGGTTAAATATCGTTGTTTTCCCCACATTCGGATTTCCGATAAGGGACACAGTAAAAGTTGATAACTTCTCAGGGGTGAGTACTTCTGGCATACGGTAATTAGTTTTCTAGGATCACTTCAATGAGTTGGGCTTCGCTCTTGCGGAGAGCAATGACGGTATTTTCCAGTCTAAAGGCCATCGGATCTTTCAGTGGTGCCCGCTGCAACAAGGATATATGTTTGCCGGGCAAAAATCCCATTTCCATTAAGTTTAAGGTCAACTCACTTGGCAAAATCTTAAGGATTTTGGCCTTTTCACCTATTTTAATCGTATCTGCCGTCGTCATATCTGGTGCTATAAAGCATTATGTAATTCCTCCGAGATGATAAGCTCCAAGAAAATCTTACGCTCGTGTTCTTGATGATTAGGTAAAGGTGCCAAAATCACTACTAAGCACGCCTCCCAAACACTCGAATCCCTGGATATCAAATCGATATTTCTGAATAATTGAATTAGATTGAATCTAAATTGCTGCAAAATTAACGGAAAAAGTGCAGAATTCGTTCTGTTTTTGCTGAAATCTTAAGTTTCAGTGATGAGTGGTCGGGTGTCGGAATATTGATTTATGACTATCCGTGACTTTGCATGTACCACTGAAGAAGTTGACATATTTACCGAAAGTTCTTTTATTGGCCTTTAGAACGTTAGGTATTGAGCAATTGATGGAAAAGTTCATGAATTCGGTTACGTGCAATATTTCGGACACGTATGTACTACTTTATCCAACCAACTGATGCTCTCCATTCATCGTATTGTCGTTCTCTTTTTTCAAGGTCTGTTGGGGGAAGTTGGTTTTCGCTTTCCATCCGTCTTCTCATAATCCTGGTCTGCTCTTCCAGAGGCTTAAGCCCGATAGATTTCCTCCGGCCATTTACTTTGACCATATCGTCGATGGGACTGGGACTCATTTCCCCATTTTCGTCCCAATCAAACTGTGTTCCATAAAGCTGTAACTTCCCTTCGAGCACGGCTATTCGATCAGTCAGGTAGGCTAAATTTATGGGGTCTGCTTTATCTTCACGAACTGCACTTTCTAATAGCTTGGCACTCCTTTTCATAAAGCCTGGCTGTCCGATTGAATGTTGAATTACTAACCACGCAGCTTCACTGGCCCGTTTGCCTACTTTATCTGATGTCGGATATCCGATACGGTCCATTATTTCGTCCAATAACTTCGCATTCCTATTGTGCAAAGCGGCCATTTCTTCGCTATATCCTTTCCCCAGTTGTCCCTTCCGAACAAGCTTGTCCCGAAGTTCCAAGTCTGCGTTTTTTAACCCTATAATGGTTTCAGAAAGGTCTTTGTAATCCATATTGTTCAAATTGTCACTAACAAATGCTGGCAGTATCTTTTAAAGCCTGGCAACTAAGAAAGCCTCCCTCTTGCTGATAAAAGGTCACCTAGTGAGGAGTTAAACACACTTCACTTTCCGTTTCCTATCACCATTGACATTATATTTTGCCACTATCGACATGCATTATGCTTATTCAATATACCAAGTTTACCACCTCAACCTCCCCTTTAACAACACGGAATTACCTTTATCGTCATCCGTAATGAGCACCACTTCAGTTCTTCCGGGTGAAATTTCTTTTTCAACACTTATGGATTCAACTTTTAAATGTTCACCTTCATTAGGGATTTTACAGTAATCAAAAGATTCGGAAATCTTATTATCAGAGATGTCGATCATTCCAATAAAACTGCCCAAAATTTCACCGTCATTGTACGCATTGTCCGTATCTTCTACCGAAGCTGTAAAAATAATCTTTGCTTCGCCTTTTAATGACGCGGCTCCCGAAAAACCCGCTTCTATACCGTTTATCTTCGGCAGTGAAAATGCCGTGATCTCTGGTTGGGGGAAAGATGCTTCACCTCTTAGATAGTTTAAGAGCCTTGTATATTCAAACTGTAAAACCAGGTTTTTTTTTCGATTAAAAAGATAAATGCGTTTGTTGTGAAACGCCGCCGCTTCAATATTCAACTCAGCATCATGCAATATCGGGAGCTTTCGCAGTTTGTTGTAAAAATCAGTAATTTGATACTTTTCAATGAGCAAGGAATCTTTCAACAAAGCACGGATAAAAATATCTCTTTGCGGCGATTTAGAACCGGAACCGAAAGCAACCATCTCATTTTGCCCGATCATTTCCAATGCCTCAAAGTCCGGTTTTTCAGATTTGGGTATTCTACCGCCTGCAGAATGCAGGCTGTCAACCAATGGTGTTTTGGAGATAATTTGAAAATCACTGTTTAAGGAAAATAAAAAAGGGGAATCATCTCCAATAATATGATAAACATCGCCGGATTTCACGATTCCAGATCCACTGGGGATTTTATCTGTTTTCGTTTTCTCCAAAACGGTAATTTCCATATCACTTTCGGTACAAGCTTGTGCAACCAAGATTGTTGCTATTAGTAGCAATACTGTTAATTGATTCAAATTTCTTCGTTTACTTACCAAGTGTGGGAATATTGTATTTAACTTGCTCGCAATATTCAGTCTTGTATCCCTTCACTAGTTCCATACGTGAGCCCGGAAAGCTGGCACGTTCCTTTATTCCATTCGCTTCACACCATTCCATTGTAGGGTATTTCCCATCAATGATTAAAGTCCGATTTCTATCTGCCATTTCATATTCCTTATCGATTGCGCTCGGGGTCTTTGGTTTGAAGCTATAATAGACACGAATTTGCTGATTTTCCAATGTATCTATTTCAGTAATTAAAATAGTACCAAGACGATCAGTGTACTCACACGTGACATTATATTTCTCCAGGTTCTCTTCTCTTTCTGAAAGGAAGTCTTTCAAACCACCTTTGACCGCTGCATCTGATTCTTCTTGTTTTAGTTGCCTTACTTGCTGCTTGACCGAAGCACATGAACTTAATACAAGAAAAGCTAAAGCCACAAAAGGTAAATGTAAATTTTTCACACTAAAATCATATTTGCACATTATATAATACACAAAATTAGCCAAAAAAAAGTAAACAACGCTATTAATGAAGTACGCAAAAGTACGCACCCCTTTAACTTTGTTTGAAGAGGGGTCTTAAAAAGGTGTACGAACACTACTTCGGCAAACAGGTGGGCCGAACTGTCTTCATAATCCTTTGCCTTTGGACCAATGCACCTTATCTATACCATCTCCTCAATCAAATAACTCAACCTCAAAAGCGCATTGTTAGGATCAGAGCCAAAGATGGAATAGGTGACATTGCCGTCTTTATCGACGACTATCCAATGTGGCGTGCCACCTGCACCGTAGTCCAAATAAGTTGTGTTGAACTTAAAATCTTTATAAAAAGGAAAGCGGATATAGAGTTCTTCTTTTGCTTTTTCAAAGGCCTGCTTGCCATATTCCATTCCTTCAAAAATGGTGTGAATGCCCAGCACATTTATTTTGTCGCTATACTCATACACCAGACGATTGGCAAAAGGAACTGCCCTGCCTAAACAGCCGGGGCAGCCTAAATTGAAAAATAAAATAACCAAAGGTTTACCCACATATTCCTCCCTATCCGGAAGTTTCTGTTCATCGAATATTCTTTCCAGGTGCCAGTCGGGTAAAGGCTTGCCCAGTACAATCTGGTTTAAACTTAGATTTCCGTGCATGGTTTTAGCTTTTGTATAATTCTTAATTCAATGGTTTTAACCCGGATTATGATGTGTACCGCATCTCACAATACGGTATAAGGCTGTTTGGCATACAGCAAGATGATTATGAAAGCTATAATTTCATCGCCGTCAAGGCCGACTATACAGGCCCCCAAAAGAGCTTGGTACCGGCATCTACAATTGCCTGCATAAAGCTTTTTATTTTTTTTGGTTATTCTCCAATTAACCATTATCCTAAGAGCTGCACGACAACATTGAACAGCCTACTTTATGCCTTGCCCATTCGGGTCTTTTTGCATACCATTTTTCCATTTCCGGTTGCTCGTCATAAGGTTTCGACAATAGTTGATACAGTTCGTCCAACAAGTTGTAATCGTTCTTTTCGGCATCGTTAATCGCTAATTGCACCATATAATTGCGCAAAACATATTTCGGATTGATGGATTTCATCTTTGCGACTCTTTCTTCGCGGCTGGTATTTTCCTGTGCGAGATATTTTGAAAATGAATCAAACCAGGCTGCCCAGTCTTTTTTTCCAGTTTCGAGTTTTTCTTTATCGAGATAGGACGATTTTGAAAGCCCTTTCCAAAACACATCAAAATCAGTTATGTTTTTAGAAAATTCTCTGAAGAAAATGGTCATATCTATTTCCCATTGTTCCAATAAGGTTTCTAATTTTTGAATGTATTCTTTGGGCACATTTTGGTCGTTAAACAGCCCCAATTTACCACACATCATTTGATGATAACGTGCCTGAAAATCGGTTCTGAATTTTTCAAGAATGGTTTGAAAACCCTTAACTTCTTCAATCAAAGGATACAAAGCATTTGCTAGTTGAACTAAATTCCAAAGTGCAATATCGGGCTGATTTCCATAGCGGTATCTTCTATTTTGGGCATCCGTTGTGTTGGGCGTCCAAAGCGGACTATAATCTTCCAGCCAGCCGTAAGGCCCGTAATCAATGGTCAA
The DNA here is from genome assembly GCF_006575665.1 of Echinicola soli. Classification (NCBI taxonomy): domain Bacteria; kingdom Pseudomonadati; phylum Bacteroidota; class Cytophagia; order Cytophagales; family Cyclobacteriaceae; genus Echinicola; species Echinicola soli. The sequence continues at coordinate 1,388,565 of NZ_CP041253.1, read as the reverse complement.
GCCAAGAATCGACATATTGTCGGTATTCATCACGCCGTGTACAAAACCGACCCGTTGCCAATGCAAAATCATTTCGAGGGTGCGGTTGGCTACTGCTTCAAAGAACTTTAAATAGGTTGCTTTATCGCGGTTTTCTCCAAGTTGCGGATAATGGTGTTTGATGGTATAATCGACCAATTTCTGCAAGTTTTCCTTGTCTTGTCTGGATGCGAAAATTTCAAAACTACCAAAGCGGATAAAGCTGGGCGATACCCGACAAACAATAGCTCCTTGTTCGTTTTCGGGATTTCCGTCGTACATAATATCACGCAATACCAAGTCACCCGTTTTTACCAAAGACAAGGCTCTGGTGGTCGGAACGCCTAAATGGTGCATGGCTTCGCTACATAAATATTCCCTTACGGAAGACCGCAAAACCGCTAATCCGTCAGAATTTCTGGAATACGGAGTTGGACCGGCACCTTTTAATTGAAACTTCCAATTTATACCGTCTTTCAAATCTACTTCTGCAATATTTATTGCTCTTCCGTCGCCCAATTGTCCTGCCCAATTTCCAAATTGATGCCCACCATAACACATTGCATAACTTTCAAAGCCATTAAAAGAAGTTGCTCCGCTCATTACCTGTACCAATTTCGCTTTGTTGTTTAGCGAAACGCCCAATTCATCCGCAAAATTTTTAGATGAATGCACCAAGCTGGGATTGGATGGTTTTAAAGGATTAACGAATGAAAAACAAGCCTTATAAACTTGTCGCGACCGATTGTCCATCACCAGGTCTGCCGGAAGTTCTTTTGAGAAATGGGGATGTGTATTATGTTCAAAAAGATCTTTCATTTTATTTATTTCTTTGCTTTTTCGGCTACCCAATAATCCCGCTCCATTTCGGGTCGCGTCTTGCTACGTGCCTAACGTATCTACAAACAGCTTTGGCCCGATAACCTTCTTCGGTTAATTTCTCAAACGTCTTCAACACCAATTCTTTTCCAACACCCTGTCCCCTAAGTGCAGGAGGTACTTCAGAGTGGACAAGTCTCATTTCAGAGGCATTATCCAGAATATAACTAACGGTTGCTTTTGTGCCGTTTTCCAACGGAAGCACAAATTCTTTATTGGTTTTATCGTGAATGATGTCCATTGTTTTTTGCCCTTGCGTATTGTATTCTTTTCTGCTGTCTTATTTAATTTCTCTATTGCAAGTCGTACAGACATATACATTCTCATGCTTATGAGTCTTATTTACATGCTCATCTACTATCTTACTGATAAAACTCTCATAAATTTCTTTACCCGGAGTCAGATGTCTGTCTCTTACCAATTTATAGTATTCTCCGTCCCACTCTGAATATCCCCAACAGACAGCACACATTCCTTCGGGAGCTTTGCCAACAGGCTCTCCCTTTTCTTTTTTTGAAAAATAGCTTTTGATGTTTTCAACAAGTGTTTTCATATTTTTTTTGTTATAAGTAAATAGTTTCTATGGCTTCTATCTTGACATAGGCATCCATCAAATATGCTTTTTGGGTAAGCGTGAAGGCAAGCGTAAGACCCTCCATCGCTCCATTATGCTCAACTCTCGGGTTTTGCAAAGTGTATCCCTCAATATAATGAATGCTACCTTTTTGACTGAGCTGTACATATTCGGTCAGCACTGAACCGTTAGTGGTAAAATCCACTAAATTTATATGAGGACTTATTCCTCCACTTTTACACCTTTCCAAAAAGCCACATGATCCTTTATTTCTTTTGCTGCTTCGGAAGGCGACTTATAATACCAGCCTGCATCCTCCTGTACTTCTCCGTTGACATTCACAGTGTAATAGGATGCCGAACCTTTCCACGGACAGGAGGTTTTATAATCGGATTCTACGAAATATTCTTTTTTCAAGCTTTGGGGAGGAAAATAATGGTTGCCCTCCAACACAATCGTCTCGTCACTTTCTGCGATGATTACATCATTAAATACTGCCTTCATTTCTTTTTATGTTTAAGTTGTCAATTGTTTATTGATCCCTGTACTGCCAACGCATAGCGGTACCTAAGCCTTTCAATAAAGCCCTTTATGCCACAAATTAAGGGCATAAAGGGCTCTTCTTATTTTTTAGTCCAGAAAGGTTCCAAACCGCTCGGAATGACAAGTATAGCCGTTTGGATGTTTTAATAAATAATCCTGGTGCTCCTCCTCGGCGGGCCAAAATTTAGTATAAGGTTCCAACGTGGTAACCACTTTTCCGTCCCACTTATTAGATTTATTTACAATGGCTATTACTTCCTCAGCAATTTGTTTTTCTTCTTCATTCTGAAAGAAAATAGCCGAGCGATAGCTCGATCCCCTATCATTTCCTTGCTGGTCTACTGTCGTCGGATTATGAATGCGATAGAAATAATCCAATATTCCTTTAAAATTGATTTCGGTGGTATCATACGTTATTTCAATACCTTCAGCGTGTCCCGGGTGATTCCTATACGTAGGATTTTCATTTTCACCTCCAATATATCCTACTTCGGTATCCACAACTCCATTCAATTTTCTGAAGAGATCTTCCATCCCCCAAAAACAACCTCCAGCGATGTACACTTTTTTTGTGTTTTCCATTTTATTCCTGTTTTTATCTGTTAATTGATTATTCTTATTTATTGAACTTTCTTTTTCCTTCTGACTTCCTTTATTCATGCCACATGCCGTAAAGACGATAGACAAAAACAGAAGAGACAGCAAGGTGAAAACTTGCTTTTTTGCATCTTTATTTAACATGATTTCTTATGATTTTCTAATTTTATTGATTTCATTTTATTTCGTTACTTACTAAATTTTAGTTTATTGCCTTATTGCTGCTGGTATACTTATACACTTACTAATCAATAATGCTATTCCATTTTGGATCACTATTGGCCACATATTTAACGTAAGTACAAACTGCCTTAGCTTGGTATCCTTCTTCACTTAATTTTTCAAAGGTCTTTAAAACCAATTTTTTTCCGGCTCCTTTACCCCGTAATTTCTCGGGTACTTCCGAATGTATCAGTCGCATCTTGCCAGAACAGTGGTCAAGCGTATAAAGAACCTTTGCCTTTAAGCCATTTTCCAAGGGCAGCACAAATTCTTTATTGATATGATCGTGAATGATATCCATTATTTTGCAGCTTCTTTAAAATATTTAATAGTCCCATCAACATTGATATGGAAATCGGCAAATACCACATTATTTTCTTTGTCGATAAAGATAAACCAAGGGGTCCCGCCCGTTCGGTAATCCTGCATAATGGTAGACTGGCCTTTGCCGGGGTCATGTCCAAACGGAATCTTTAAACCGTACTTCTTCTGGGTTTCCAGAATCTTATCATAGGTATTGGCATGCGCTCCCTCAAAAACCGTTTGAACGCCCAGAAACGCAATTTTGTCATTTCCTTCAAACGCATCAACCAATTTTTTCAATGACGGAAGCCCTACACTGTGGCAACCCGGACACCAATGCTGAAAGCAATAAATGATTTTATATTTCCCCTCATAATCCGATAGTTTTATAGGTTGCTCCAACTTATTTCCGTTGGCATCTATCCATTGCTCCACACGTAATTCGGGAGCTTTTATAGTATTTTGTTCTTGAGTATTTTCCATTTTTTTTATTTTTAATGTTCAACAGAACTATACAAAACAGCACATAACATGCGGTTTGATAAACGTGGCTTTGGTCACGCTTTTCTGATAATTAAGCAGGTACTTTTACCAAATCAATGGATTCAGAATTGATGCAATACCTCAAGCCGCTTGGCTCTGGCCCATCTTCAAATACGTGCCCCAAATGTGAGTCGCAGTTATTGCACATCGCCTCTACCCGGATCATTCCAAATGAGCTGTCTTTTTCATACTTTACCGCATTCTCTCTGATGGGTTGTGTAAAACTCGGCCAGCCTGTTCCCGACTCGAATTTTATGGTCGAATCAAACAGCTCGTTGTCGCAACAAATGCACTTGTATTTGCCCGCGTCGTGAGTGTGGCAAAAAGCACCGGTATCCGGTCTTTCCGTTCCTTTTAAACGGGTAATCCTGAATTGCTCCGGCGTAAGAATAGCCTTCCATTCTGCTTCGGTTTTCTCTACTCTTCTGTCAGGTGTTGGATTTCCGTGCGTTGCGAATTTTATAATGTCTTTCCAGTGTATCATATCTATTTAGTTTTATCTTTCTACTGATACAAATTTACTTCAAATAGCAGCCATTTAAGTGTGAGTTTTTCACCAATTGGTGTTTGATTTTCCACTTATGCAGTGCGTTTATACCTTATCACTTCAACCAACTTTTCTTTTTAAAATAGATAAAAGGCAATAGTGCCGAAAGCAGCATTACAATGATGACTATCGGGTAACCGTAATCGAGCTCTAATTCGGGCATATCTTTAAAGTTCATCCCATAAATACCTGCTATAAAGGTTGGTAGGGAAATACACACTGTAACGATTGTGAGCATTTTAAAAATATAATTTTGCTCCAGATCTATTTTGTTGGATACATTTTCCTTTAGATCATCCAAGCGGTCAAAATTGAATTGAATATAATCCGATACCGTTGCCAAATCATTCAACTCTGCTTGCACACATTGTTTAATTCCAGTTGATGCTTCCCAATAACTTTTTAAGTAAAGGTTAAAAATCCGTGTTGTTTCCAACAATGTTTCCTTAATCAATAAGTTGCTGAAATTGTATCTTGTGATGATGTCCAATTCTTCATTAGAAAAGGACTTTTCAATTAAAATCTTGTTGGCAAGTAATTTGATTTTCTTTGTTAGCCGCTCAGTTATGTCTGCGAGATAGTCCGCAATAAATTCAAACTGGAACTTAAAAAGACTTTCTGCATTCGCTATTTTCTGTATTGAATTTACCTGATAAGAATAGGTGCTGTTAAAAAAGCCGTCAAGCTCGGGATTTGTAAACATAAAAATCCCCGTCTTGGAACAAATGATAAAAACCTGCTCTTCCTCCATTTTCTCTTCCTTGTTAAAATACGGAATTGAAAAATGAAAGGCTACCTGGCTTTCACTTTCTAAAAAGTGAGAACTGATTTCAATATCCTGATGATTTTTCATTATGGTGAAATCGAGACCATAATTTTCGCTAAGCCAATTTAATTCAGCATCAGCATATTCCGTAAAACGCATCAACTGAAATTCCAGGTTTGAAACCGGAATTTCAGTTATGTTTCCAGGATATAAAAGTTCTTTGTTTTTCAATAAAATTTCTATCATAGATTTTTCCTATTCATAATGAAGTACATCATCATTTCATTCAGGTGTGGGTTATCATCGACGGGTGTTTGTTTCCACTTCCCGAAAAGACCAGCTTTCTTCTATATTTCGGTCATACAACGCTTCTGCTTTTTCCGCTCTATTGTTTTTCCGATATTTCACCAGTAATTGAGACTGTAATGGACTTAAATAGGTTTCTCCCTCACCGTCCTTTTTATACGGAATGGCGTAATTCAACAGGCTTCTTTGTCGGAAACTTAACGGCAGCACCCTGAAAATAGAGCCTTTCAGATAATATTGCGGGTTTACATCTTTCTTGTACGTATCGAGCTTTTCCATTAAATAAAACCCTTGGTCGATGGCATAGCTGTTCAGTTCATCCAAGGTGCCTTTGTCCGGATCATAATGTACTTTTACCACTTCCTTGCCCGCCATCCAACCGGCTTCGGTAGATAACACCATTGGATGCTGTATCATACTTGTTTCGCCCGACCAAAAACAAGGCGTTTCGTAATAGGCTATCCGGCTGATTCCGCTTAATATTTTCAATTCATCCTCCAACAATTCAATGTACCGGGGTACTTGCTTGCTACTTATCAGGATGGTATTTCGCATTTTTTCATAAAGCGCAAGCGGATTTAAGGAGTATTCCAATTTTGGTACAATATCAACACCGTTTTTGTCTATAAACCGCACCACCGGATTGTTCCACGCCCGCTCATTAAATTTATCCAACACCTTTTTGTCTTCGCCTTCCACATTGTTGTATATCGCCAAGGGAATAAATTCATTTTCAATGGCTTCAACAACCAGTGGATAACTCAGCATATCATATGCGAAATTCACACAATTGGAACACCCTGGCACTTCTTGGAAAAGCAGAAAAACAGGCTTATTGGTCCGGTTGCTTTCCGCTATTGCGGCATCATAATCACGGTACCAGGAAACTTTTCCCAACTCTTTCGGCTGTTGATTTCTATCAGTCTTCATAGCTGTTTTTAGTTAAATTAATGCTACTAGGGCTAGCAATTTTTTTGCGGTACTTTTCTCACCTAAAGTGTACAAAGCGTAAATCATGTTATTGAAAACCCTTCTAACAATGGCTTTATCGGTAGCGATAATTATATCCCGAAAATCTTTGGGCACGTTTTGCTTATTCAACCAAGCCTTGAAATCCGTGTTTTTGATGATTTGTCCATTATTGAACGGGTCGAGGATAAATGCTATTTCATTCATCGAATTTTCGGCATCATTATCTTCTGCAAGGTATCCCAAAATGAAATGACCGGGTGAATTGATGCCGACCAACGGAATGCCTGCGCCCCTGGCTACCAATAAGTAAATGATGGATAAACCAATGGGATTTGTAGCCCTCGTTTCGACCATTTTGTTGATAAACGAATTGCTTAAAGCTGAATATTCCTTGAAATTGCCTCTAAATTCAAAATCCTTCAGAATAACTTCATTGAATATTTCCGCTATCTCTTCCGGAGATTTCCCTTCTATTTTAGCTTTTACGGCGGTGGTAATTTCATCAATCAAACTTGTGATGGCCGCCAAATCGAAATTGGGATAGCCATAGCTTGCAACATGCAGCATTCCCTCCATTAAATCGGGGTTCTCTTGAGCACTCCAGCTTTCAATATCCGCTTGTAATTTTTTTAATTTTATATGGTCTAGAATTTCGACAATTCTTTCGGTTTTCAGCTCGTCATCACTGGTATCGAAAGCAGTTTGTAGTTCAGGAATAACATTGAAATCGGCATTTAAGACCTCCCTTCTCACCATATCGTATATCCTAGTGTCCGGATCGTCCAAAAGACTGATTAAGGCGTTGGTTCTTCCTGTGTTTATTTCGTTTTTTTCCATTTTCTAACTTCCTTTCTTATTCGAATATACCAAGACACCGGGCAAAAAAGGTGTTGGGAATTCCTCAATTGGTGTTTGGCTTTCCCACAGCCTTTAACCTGATTTAAACAGCTCGGCTCTTGTCCCGAAATTCATCAGGCGTCATTCCATTTTGCTTTTTGAAGAAGTGGGTAATCAGCTTAAAATTCTAATCTAAATATTTGTGAATCTGTGATGTGGCTGTTCAACCAATAGCTTAAAAGCCTTCCAGGCAAACCAAAATCATTTGATAATAGATTGTCGATTTTTCAAATCTTTTATTTCACTCCAAACATTGTAATTTTAGCTATATCCCTGAAGCATAAACACCATTGGATATTCTTTTTCAGATTCATAATCTTCTGGTTTTTGAACCAATAAGTATATTTTACTTTTTTTATGAAAAACATACTTATTTCTAGGCAATCATCGGAGTAATCAAATTTTTATTATAAAGTAAATTTATAACTATATTCGTAATTTTTCTAACAATTACCCATACATCCATATTTTTTTGCGGTTTGTACCTGTTTATCACGAATAACCTTGAACTTTGTCCTACAAAAATGTTCGTCAGAATATTTCTTGTAAAAATCCAATATTACCATATCTTTGTCTTTTATGAAAAAAAAATATTTATGTGAAATAACGGAAAAGCATTAACTATTTAAGCCAAAAAAATTAGCTAGTTATTCTTGAATGAATGAAGTAAAAATAACGAGAAGAGGTTAAAATTAAACAGATTTGAATATTTGAAATGCCCTATGATGGAATTCTTTAAAACAACTTATGACGCTTATATAGAAAGCAACGGACGGAAATTTTTATTTGTAATCGGATTACTGATTTTTTCTCATCCGGCAGTTGCACAGCACCACGCTATGAAAGGAGGGAATGCTAATAAAATTTCCGGGTATGCTGGCTATGTTCAGCCTATTGCATCATTTTCAGATGGAAAGGTTACTTCCAGCTTTTCCAATGGCTATAGTATGGCGATGGCTTTCGGGTTAAATATCGTAAAATCAAGCCATATTGCCTATAGCTTTGAGGTAGATCCGATCATACATTTTGGCCCAACAGAATCTAAGGTGAGCAATCTGTTGATTCAGCCTGGTATTATTCTAAAAGAGCGAAACGGCTATAGCATCGCACCCCGCCTCGCATTTGAGACCTCCGGACGTTTCGGTTTTGCTTTTTCTACTAGCAAGGTGTTTTACCGTGCTGATAGTTATAACTTCTTTCTACTTCTTTCATTTCCTTCTGTGAGATTTGGAAACAATGCACCGACCTCAGTTGGAGCATCAATGGCATTGGGCATGGGTTTTTAAAACTTATTCTCTTTTATCTCATTATCAACGCTTAAAAGAAGTTTATTCTGGTACAGCTTAATTGTAGCCGAAGTGCAGACACAATTGGAAAAGTACGGTGTGTCTATTCAATACAAGAAAACCAATACCAAAGTATTTAGATTGATAATTGTTTTGTTAAAAGTAAATATACACTTTTATAACAGCCTCAGGACAACGCTCCACCTTGGTTCTTACTCCGAAATTCATCGGGCGTTATTCCATTTTGCCTTTTGAAGAAGTGCGAAAATGCTTGGGAGTCTGAAAAGTTCAAATCGTAAGCGATGTTTTTTATCAACTCATCAGTATGTATCAATTGGCGTTTGGCAAATAGATTTCTTCGGCTCGCAATAAGTTCGCTCGCTTTTTTGCTGTAGCAGCAGCCAAATATTTCCGATATTTTTTTGGGTGAAACTTTTAGGATGCTTGCATAATCGGACACTTTCTTTAATTCTTTAAAATTGGCATTTACCAAATATTGAAATTCGCGAATGAGCTTTAAATCTTTAAAATCAATAGGAATATCTAACTCCGTTTCTGCGTGCTTTTTTTGGCTAATCAGAAGAAAACGCTGAAAAGAATTTCTAAGCAATGCCTCGGAAATAGGATTGTTTATATTTTTTGCTTCAGCAAGAAAGTTCTGCCAAATTTGCTCAAACATCGGTAATTCTTCTTCTCTTATAAGAATTTTTGGTAAATGGTTTAAGGCGTGCAACCCATAAAAAATCATTAAATATTCCCCAGTATTAGCCATTGTTTCAACGGGATTGATAAAGGTTTTATTAAACTTGATGAAACGAAAAGTTCCGGTAGTTGCTTGCAGGTTCATATAAAATTCCGAAACGAAGAGAATGCAATTGGTTCCAATTTCAATATCGTATCCGTCCAGTTTTACATTGGTTATTTCTCCCACATTCCACAGAATGGACAACTCTTCATCCAAATTATTTGGCATAAAAGAAAAAGGCGCCATGAGCTTATCTGAAATTCTTATTTTTTTAACCATCCCGTAAAATTGTTAGACCAAATATATAGTGTTGTATCAATACTAATTTTCACCTATTCGCCCCGATAGCCTGGAGCTCAGGCAGAACTTTTCAAAACCGGTACAATGTTGCACACTCATTTATATTAATTTCACATCAGCTTCTACTTCTAAAAGTCCCGGGCCATCATTCTCAAAATGCTGAAGCATTGCTTTTTTCAAATCCTCTTGTCTGTGGACTTTAATGCCAAATCCCCCACAACTTTGAGCATAAACTGCAAAGTCCGGATTCACCAGATCAGTTGCCCATTGGTCCCAACCTCCAGCCCGCTGCTCTTTGGATATTTTGCCCAGCTCGTTGTTGTTCAGTACAATGAGTTTGATAGGCATCTTGTATTTCACCAATGTGGTAAATTCTGCCAAATACTGACAAAGCCCACCATCACCTGCCACAGCAACAATTGGCCTTTCATTATCCACTGCAGCCCAAGCACCAATAGCAGCCGGGAGAGCAAAACCGATTGAACCTAAATAGCCTGACATCAAAAAGCTTTGATCTTTAGACTCAAAATACCTTCCAAATGAATAGGCATTATTACCTACATCCACGCACATTATGGCATTTTCGGGAGCCAATTTTGTAAGTGCGTCGAAGACGTAAATTGAACTAATGCCTTTTCCTCTGTCTTCGGCAAGTCGTTTTTGTTTTTCAGCCCGCCATATCTCCCACCGGGCCACTATTTCCTCAGTCTGATCAATTTTGTCTTTGGCCAAATCTTCAGAAGTCTCATTCAGCAAACCAACTGTCCTGGATATTTCACCAAATACAGCTACCTCTATTTTATGGAATTTGGCAATTGCCAATGGGTCAAAATCCAGTTGGATAATGGGCTTTTTGGGGGTGATCCCTGTATGGTTGGAAAAGGAAGCCCCGATCACTATCAATAAATCAGCTTCATTCATGAAATAAGAGGCTACAGGAGTTCCGCTTCTCCCCAGCACTCCGCAGCCCAGACGGTGATCATCCGATATTAAGCCCTTGCCTTTAAAAGTCGTCATTATCGGGCAGTTCAATTTTTCAGCAAACTGTACAATCCTATCCATGTGAAACCGCGCACCATGTCCTACAATAATTACAGGCCTTTTGGCAGTTTTAATTTTATCAATGGCTTCATCCAACTGCTCTTGGGGTGGAGCCACGGTAAGTGAAGTAATCCTCCCCTTAGGTGTCTGCGCTTTTGCTCCCTTAGCAGATAACACTTGTACCTGGTCGGGAAAAGTAAGGTGGGATACCTCGCGTTTTAGTATCGCATGCTTGATAGCTAAAGTCATTAACTCGGTATGCCTGCTTTGGTGTTCTACTCTTTGGTTAAATTCCGCAACTGCCTGAAAAGCCCTTACCAAATCAACTTCCTGAAAATTACCTGTGCCCACAACTTGGGTGGCGACCTGTCCGGTTAACGCTAAAATCGGTGCACGATCAACTTTTGCATCCCATAAGCCCGTAAACATGTTGGTGCTTCCCGGACCTGCAATGGCAAAGCAGGCAGCAGGTTTTCCTGTGAGTTTGCCGTAAGCAGAAGCAGCAAATGCAGCCGCGCCCTCGTGCCGGATGCCAATGAACTTCAACTTCCCTTTGTCCTCTTGTCTCCTAAAAGCATCTGCTAAACCAAGATTGGAATGACCAACCATTCCAAAAACCCGGTTTACTCCCCAATTTACCATGGTCTCCACCATGACATCTGTTACGGTTTCTTCATGAGGACCCTCCTCCTCCAACCCTACAAAAATAGCATCTCCTTCTACTTTAAGTTCAAAAGTCTCCAATCCGTCGTCATAATCTCCCGAGCTTCCACCATGCGGACAAAAGTCCCAACCGTGCCAAGGACAACGCAATAGCCCTTTTTCAATTGAGCCTTCACCAAGCGGCCCACCTTGATGAGGACATTTATTGTCCAAAGCAGTGAATTTCCCTTTGTAATGTGAAATGCAAAGGTCTTTGTGACCGGCAGTAACAGTCACTACCCGCCCTTCTTGGAGCTTGTTTTTATCGTCGAGTACCTTGTGCCATTGTATATTATTACTCATAATTTTCCTCTCTAATTGATATTACGCTAGTGGAGTATGTGAAAAGAACAGTAAAGACTATCGTTTTAAAACTATAATAGCGATTACCATACGATTTTGGAATGCCTGTGCAACATCATCAGTATACCTTTAATCCCATTCCAATTGGCTTCTTTCCCTCCAACCATCAACGTTGGAAACAGGATGGATTTTCAATGTATTCACCGCTTCTTCAGTAAGCTTGAAACTGTTTGCTTCTAGATTTCCCTGAAGTTGGCTTACTGAAGACCCTCCCCTTAATACCGTTTCAGAACTTGAATTATCCATACAAAACCGTAACACAATTGAACCTGCTCACCCTTACCATAAGAGGGTGCCGTATTAAAATACCGCACCCCCGTTTTGTAAGCTTCATCCAATGCCATAAATGCATTTTCTTTAAAAGCGGTTTCTGCTTTGTTGCACACTCCTATTTTCCCGATACGTATGTATTTGGGTTTTCCGAGTGCTGCAAGTACGAGACCTACTTTGGATCACAAATGCTCATTCTTTTTAAACGTTTAACCTTTCGCTATTTAAGCAGTTTCTGCATTTCTTCTACACATTTACGGCAAGCTTTGGCAGATTTTACGTGGTCTTCCGAATTAGGAAAACGCTCGCATTCCTCTGCACAGGCGAGGCAATTATCAATGCACACGTTCATTATTTGGTGCTTATAATCGGAATCTCTTTCATCCAGCTTAACACAAAGAATGCACAGCTCGGTACAGTCACGACAAAGTGCAATGCAACGCAGATAATCTGCATCAGCCATTTTTATACTTATGGCAGCAGTTTTTTCACAAGCTGCAAAACAGGTCAAACAGGCCTCAATCATTTTCGAATTGTCCATTCTTTTTAGTTATTTGTTAAACGTATATGTTGGTGATTCTCGTTTTTAAAATCATAAGCCAAATGCGCGTCTGGCACTTAGTGTATTTGGTTATTTAAATCATCAGAGTTATAAATAATCACAGCTTTTATAATTTTTCCTTTTTTGTTGAATTGAAAATGGATGCCTTCCATCGACTGAATGGATTTTTTTAAGGGTTTTCCATCTTCTCCCACTTGGCTAGAGAAGGTGTGGGTGCCTTTTATGGTATAGGCCAAAGCTCCTCTGTCGCCCTCCACTATATTGTGTTCTAAATGATACGTCATATCAGGAGCATAGTCAGCGATCTTTTTATTTAGCTCGTCAATCAATGCTTGGGCTCCGGTAATCATTTTTCCGTTGATGTTGATATCGGCATTTTTGGCAAACAGTGCTTTAAAAGCTTCCCAATCACGGGTGTTGAAGTTTTGAACATAGGCTTCCACGTTGTCTGTCAACATCTTTTTATGCGCTAAATTGGTTTTCTTTATCGGAAGCAAGCTTACTTTTTCAAATTCAGAAACTTTATCTACACCTGTGATCTGTTTTTTCAATTGGTCTAATTGCGTAATGGTGAGTAATTCCTTCATCCGGGCCTCGTCATCCATAACAAAAAATTCTGCTGCATACACATTAATTTTATTCCCAGATGCCGGAATTGTTCCGTAAGGTCCGTCCTGCTCGTCTTGCATAATGTACAATAAGCCTACTTCGTTTTCATCTACAATTACGATCCTGTCATGAAGTTCCAGTTCAGGAAACGGTGTGTGGAAACGCTTGATGCGGTTTACGAAATTATCGCGTCCGATTACGATTGCATTGTTGGAATTGACATAGATTTTCTCGTTTACAAGCGCACCATTTTTATAAAAATCTCCTGAACTAAAGTTTTTGTGAAACGTAGTCGCATTTTCTCTTACTTTTTCTGAATAAGCCTTGTCGGTATTTTGTGCTTGCACATTTAGGGCAAGCATCAAAGCTATTCCTGCTAAAAGGATTGTTTTTTGTAGTGCTTGTGTGTTCATTGTTGTCATTGTTCTCATTTTTCTGTTTTTAGTTGTTAATTAAATTGTTCAATTTACTTTTTATAGGTCTCCAGACTTCTGCCGAATACCATTATCGAAATTTCCAGCCCCGTCATATCTTTCAACAAAGAGAATTTTACGGTCGGGATTCCATCAAATGATTTTACTATTCAGGGAATTACTAAAGGCATTTTTAGCCCCAAAGTATAACCCGAAATCAATGCCGTTTAGTTAACGTATGTCCCCGATAGTCATGCGGGGCAGGCTATTTGTCGGAATGACAGCTTTGTCATTGTCTGCTCTTAACTAAACGGCATAATCTCGGTTGAATCGGGCGCATCGGTTAAAGCCCTCCATACAGCTCTACCGGTGGGCGATAATTAACACCTTTATGAAGCAGCGTGTTAAATTGCATATCCAATTTTGATTTGAAGGTATCCCAGTTTCTCTGCGGCATTTCTGTCCAGCCTACTTCGGCCAATGCCAGTGCCCTTGGGTAAGTCATGTAAAAAGCTCGAAACAGATCTTTTACACTTTCGCCCCAAACCGGGGCTTCAACTCCTCTGATATATTTTTTCTGCTGCTTCTTGTTAAAAGTATAGGCGGGGTCAAACTGATACACTTTTTGGAGCGTAATCACCCCCATCCAATCAACATTTGGTAGGCCATCCTTCCATTGCGGGTAGTCAAAGTAGGCATACTCTCCAGGTGAGCAAATCACTTCGTAATTGTTTTTTTTAGCAGCAGCCAATACCTTGGCAGCACTTCCCATTCTCCATAAAAATATGGTACTGTTTTCGAGATATTCCGGCACGTCCAACTCATACCAAAACAAAGGCTCTTTTTGATACTTGGTTAACGACTGATTTACTCTTTTAAAAAAGTAAGCAAACAGTTCCTGATCGGTTGTCAAGTGATGTTCCTTTTTTAAAGCCTGGCAAGGTGCGCAGTTCTTCCAGGCATCCAAAGGTGCCTCGTCTCCTCCAATATGAAACATTTTTGACGGAAAAATGCTGGACATCTCTTTTATAACATCGTCAATAAAAGTAAACACGGTATCGTTACCCACACATAAAATATCCTTTGATACGCCTTCATGATTTCGAACTTTCGTAACAGTATCGGCACAACTAAGTTTTAGCTCTGGGTAAGATGCAATGGCTGCCACACTATGGCCGGGCAAGTCAAATTCAGGTATCACTTCAACGTGTCTTTCAGCAGCAAATTGAACAAAGTCCTTCATTTCCTCCTGGGTGTAAAAGCCATTTCGTGGTGTTTTATCGCCATTCATTCCGTCTCTTCTGGACCCAATGGTAGTAAGTTTAGGATATTTTTTGATTTCGAGGCGCCAACCTTGATCATCGGTAAGGTGGAGATGCAATTTGTTGTATTTATAGCCAGCCATTACTTCCACATATTTTTTCAAATCCTCAATGGGAAGAAAATGCCTCGCAGGATCAAGCATCAGTCCCCGGTACGAAAAACGGGGTTGATCCTTAATACGAAGACAAGGCAAAGCCGAACTGTGTTGATAAAGGCTTGATTGGATGATTTGTTTTAATGTTTGAACCGCATAAAACATACCTTGGGCCGTAGCTGCCTTTAACGATATTGACCGAGGAGTGATTTCCAACTCATAGCCTTCGGCATTTTTTATGGATAAGTCTTTTGTCAGTTTGATAATCCCTACATTGGAAGTAGTGCTCTTTTCATTTGCCAAAGCGGTGCTATCGCAAAAGGTTTTAAGTTCTTTTTGTTCATTCTCAAATTCAGCAGCTTCGCAAAGCACCTTTAATGGCCTGTTCCACTGATATTTTCCTTCTTCATATTGAAGCTGGTTGGGTTCTGGGATAATAAACACATCTTGGGCTATAACACTTAAGGTTGACGTTAACAAAACAAGCAGCAGTGTTGCTTTTATTCTATTCATTCCCATAATTATATAAGTATAGTTTTTCAAATTCATTAACTAATCATGACTGGATTGCATAAAAACACCGACGATTTTCTCGTAACATTTCGAAAGAATATTAGAGCCGTAAGGTAAAAGAGAATATCCTGTTGCTGCCGACCAATAAGCTTGTCTATCCTCCTACACTACCATCAGAATATATGATGTGGCTATATTATATTTACCGGTCTTGTTTAGAGACTATGTCCGTCAATCACCATTATATTTATTAAAATTTAATTCTGAAGGTTTGTCCACACAGATGGAATCCAAGAATACACCAATAGTTAAATCCATCATTTTGTTTTCCCTGCTTTTACCTTGTTCAAGGCAACCGCATTCACACAGTAACGCAATCCGCTTGGTGCAGGGCCATCAGGGAAAACGTGTCCTAAGTGTGCATCACAAATATTGCATAGTGCCTCAATTCTCACCATCCCAAAACCAGCATCCTTTTTATACGCCACATTTTCTACGGCGATGGGCTGGGTAAAAGATGGCCAGCCGGTACCACTTTCAAACTTTTCATTGCTGTCAAAAAGCACCGTATCGCAGCATATACAGGCATATTCGCCCGGCTCAAAGAGACTGCACAATTCTGAGCTGTGTGCCCGTTCGGTCCCGTGCTGTCGGGTTACATGATAGGCTTCATCAGACAGCAGTGCTTTCCATTCTTCGTCTGTTTTTTCCACTCTTTTTGGTGGTGTTGGATTGCCATGAGTTGCGAATTTTATAACGTCATTCCAGTTTATCATTGCTTTATGTTTTAATTGTCAATAATGGGCAGGCTTAAAAAGCTGCTTTTTTATTTTGGATGGATGAAAAATCACTCCTCCAATTCTGTATAGTTCTCGATAATGTCTTTGCGAGCCGGTGTCCAACAGCTAACCATCGCGCCAGTGGGTGAGAGGCATTCCATATTGTGTTCATTGTTTGAGGGAACGACAACTGTTTGGCCGGGATACACCTTGTGTTTTTCTTTTCCGTTGGTGGCTTCAAATTCGCCCGCTACTACCACATTTACTTCCTGATTACTATGGTGGTGCGTACCGTCAAATCCCTTTCCGCTAAACCAAAGCTTGGCAGTCATCATTTCATCTGTATACGAAAGCACTTGTAGCGTTACGGTGTCGCTTAATTTGTATTTTTTAAAAGGTTTACTCATGGTTGGTTATTTTAAATGGTTTCAGTTTCTATAATTACTTTCCCTGTTAAGGTTTTATGCACCGGGCATTTGCCGGCAATTTCAGTTAACCGAGTCCGTTGGTCATCGGTCAGGTCGCCAATGAATTTTAGCTTTTTAGAAAGATGATCTATCTGTCCCGACTTTTCCACATCAACCATCAGGTCGTCACTGTGCTTTTTAGAGTAGGTGATATAGGCATACACTTCCTGCAGATCCCAGCCTTTTCTTTCGGCATAAAGTTTTACCGTAAGCACGGAACACGAAGCCAAAGCCGCGCTTAAAAAATCATAAGGAGCAGGGCCTAAATCGTCGCCTCCAACACTTTCGGGCTCATCGGCAATAATCGCATGCTTCCGGGTTTGCATCAAGGTGGTAAACTTATCTTCCTTTACATTCAAATGCGCTACCAGTTGCTCTCCCGCCGGATCCAGCATTTCGTTTTCTGCCTCATCAAAATAACGTTGCGCCCAGGTGCCAATCATATTTCCAACATACCGGCTGTCTTTGCTTTTGGTCAGCAAATGATCGGCAGTATCCAGGCCAATAAAGCTTTTGGGGTGAAAGGCGTGATGATACAACTCCCGGGCATTCTCAATGCCAACGCTGTTGTCTTGGGGTGCATGCATGATGAGAATAGGCTTCCGCAGCGTTTTTACAATGGCGATCAAATCAGTCTTGTCAAAATCCTTTACAAACTCCGCATTGATTTTAAACGGACGGCCTTCAATGGTCACTTCCACGGCTTCGTCGGTTTCGGCATCTTTTACCTGGTCGGAAAACAGACGCTTTGCGTGCGACACCGAAGCGGGAGCACCGACGGTGGCTACCGCTTTGATATTTTCCAGACGGGATGCCGCCACAATGGCTGCCGCACCTCCCAAAGAATGCCCAATCAAAAGTGAAGGTGCTTTGAAGTGTTCGTTTAAATAATCGCTTACCGAAATCAAATCGTCCACATTGGCCGAAAAATAGCTCTCTGCAAATTCTCCTTCGCTACGTCCCAATCCCATAAAATCAAATCGGACGACTCCAAAGCCGTAACTAGCAAGCGTTCTGCTGATATTCTTTACGGGTTCAAAAGTGCTGTTGCAGGTAAAGCAATGGGCGAAAATGGCATAAAAATGAGGCTTCTGGTTGGCGGGAAGCTCCAAATAAGCACTTAATTTATTGCCCTTTTTGTTAATGATTTCTAGCTTCGTTTTATTCATAGTATTCTTTTCAATTCGTTTTATAATTGGCAAGCAAAATGTTAAGTTTCAATTAATACTACCGCTCCCAGTCCTCCGTCGGCACATACACTGATCAATGCCTTTTTACTTTGTCCCATTTGGGAAACTTCTTTAACTGCCTGACTTAATATCCGTGCACCCGTTGCTCCAAACGGATGGCCGATGGCAATGCTGCTGCCGTTGGGGTTTAATTTTTCTGTTGGAAATTCACCAAAATCAAAAGTCGTCCCTACTTTTTTAAGGTGCTCTTTATTTTCCAGGTTCCGGATAGTGGATAGCACCTGTGATGCAAATGCCTCGTGGATTTCCCAAACATCAATGTCGTCATATCTCAGCCTGTTTCTTTCCAATAGGCGTGGAATGGCAAAGGTGGGTGACATCAATATGCCTTCTTCTTCAATTTTCACGCCCGCCATTTCCCAGTCTATCATTTTGGCTTTGTAAGACGAGGCAAATTCGGCTATTCTGTTCTTGCCCACTATCCAGGCTCCGGCAGCACCATCAGTAAACAAACTTGCATTGCCTGCTGTAATGCTTCCTTTGCCCGAAGATTTATCAAAAACAGGCTTTAAGGTGGCGAGTACTTCAAGCGTGGATGTTTTTCTTGGAATTTTGTCCTCTTTGATGCCAAATGCCTCAAATATCAAATCTTTAAAAAATCCCTTTTCAAATGCTTCAAAATAGTGCTGATGGCTTTGTAACGCAAACTTGTCTTGGTCCTCTCGTTTAATGCCCAATCGTTGCGCTGTAATTTCAGCGTGTTGCCCCATACTTTTTCCGGTAACGGAATTAACGCCCGGCGGGATGTAAAGCCTGTATTTAAATATTCCACCAATTAATTTCAACTTGTTGAAAAAACCTTTGGTGGTGCCAAAAGCCCTTAACCATTTTGAAGTGTAAGAACTTAGCCCTATCTGAACGTTAGAAAGGCTTTCTACACCGCCGGCAATGGCAATCTCGTCTTCGGTAATCAAGCAAGCCGATTGAATTGCAGCAGCCAGACTGCTGCCACAAGCCATGGTGGTGGTATAGGCAATGGTGGTATCGTCTACCTTTGATCGTAAAACAATATCGCGGGCGATGTTGCTGTACGCCAAATTTGGAATGACAGTTCCCCAAACTACATAATCCGGGTTTTTATGTGTTTCTTCCATTTTGTTTACCACAGAAACAGACATATCTACAGCATCAACGTTGCGTAGCTCTCTGTCGTTTTTTGCGAAAGGCGTCCTCAATCCTGAAACAACCCAGATTTCATCCATTATTTTCTTCATTTTCTGTTCAGCATCAGAATTACTTTTTATACTGCTCCCGCACCAATCGGTCGTCCTTTATAATGCTTGTAACAAACCAGACATAGTGTTTATCCTGCTTATCCCAGCCCAGGGCTTCAAAACTATTTCCGAAAGGACATGCAGGGAAATCGGGAAAGCCGACACGCAATATATAGCGGTCTGGATCCTGGTTAAACTCGGCCTTTTTCACACGGGGCAACCCGTATTTCGTTTCGGCATCGCTTAAATAATGGATGTGCGCATTATTTGCGTCGAATTTTTCCCTTACTTCGTCCGTTTCTATGGTTTCGATCCCGGCATAAGCATCTACCAAATATCCTTTGATGTTTTCTTTGGTAAGTGTGACAGCAAACAGGCGTTCCCCTTCCGTTCCATCGTCCTCAATGCTACTGAACCCATAAGCCTCATCGATCGTAAATTCACCCATCCCAAATCCTTTGTCCAACTTATCAGAAAACAACTGCTTGTTTTTAATCCTGAACTCGTGGCCATAACCCCGGTCTTTCAAATCGGCAACCGCCGCTACCAAATCTTCTGTATCGTTCATATTTTCTTGATTTTAATGAATTATTTCTATGGTGAATTTTTGATTATTGAATGTGAAGCTGTCACCGGCTTTTTTGCCTTTCAATTCCTTATAAATAGGAGCCTCGGTAGAAATGCCGATAAAATTTCTATCGCCAATCTTAAACGGTGGCTTGGAAACTGCCACGATGATACACCGCCCGTTTACGCTCACGATGGCACCGGGTTCTACCGTTGTTTTGGGTTCAAAAGAAATGGCTTCAATGGTTGCCAGGTGGTCTTCGTGGTTGTGAACGGCGCCGTCCAGCCTTTGAGAAATGTCGGCAGATTGGCTCTGATGCGAACGGTCGTCCAGATCTGTTACTTGCTCCACGTTTACATCGCTAGCACGTAAAAAGTTATAGTGACTTTCATTCGATTGTTCGATGTGTTTCTTTTCTTTTTTAAGCAGTTCCTGTTTGATCAAATTCTTATCCATGGCTATTTATTTTTTGTCTAATGCTCTTCTTTGAAGGTTTTCATCGTTTCGTCAAGCCCCGTTCTTGTATTTCTGTTTTCGGGATTGTCTTTTCCATAATTTTTGGCATCCTGTAGTATGGGGTAAAATTCGGTAAATGGCCCGTAGCCTGATTTGCTCAAACTATGACAGGAAATACACTTGCCTCCCAACGCTATGGAGCTGTCATTAAGCAGTTGTTTATCATAATTGGTAAATTTGAAGTACTGCCACCCACCTTTTACATCAGGAAATCTCACCGTGTCTTTAATAGTGGCGGACAGTGAATAGTGCGGCCCCTGATAAAAACCACGGCCAATGGGCGAAACAGTATCGCCTTTTCGCAGCAGCTCTTTCACAAATATGGTCCCCTCTTTATAGTATCCCTTCTCTTTCCAAAAACGGTAGCTATCCGGATCCATATAGACGTTTTGGAAGTCGGGAAAGAGTGCCGTAGAGTCCAATGATTTGGGGGTAGCCGCACTGCCTACAAACACCCAGGTCCGGTAATCAACGGGGCGCATCAACTCGCCATTTTCTGTAAACTGATAATACTTTTCCTCCTCCTGTTGACAGCTTTGTACCAGGAGTGCTGTCGTTATCGACAGTATCAGTAGAATAAATATCTTTTTCATCTGTTTATATTTTGTTTTTCAATAGTCACTACCTGTCCCGAAACTAGCGCTGGACAAGTCTTGATAAGTAAAATAATGACATTCGCTTATAGATTATTTTGATCATGTCGGTTTCATTCTCTATTGCTTTAAGTCAATTTTTAGTATAAATGCTGTAATTTTTCTTTGTTGATAACATTACTGAATTCCGAGATTAACATCTTTAATTTAGGGTCTATGTTAGTTCGACAGAATGGTTTCTCCGGATTGGCATAATAATAATTGTGGAACATTTCCTCCGAAAACCTGAACGATCCAAATGGAAGCACCTGGGTAATTATTTTTTCCTTAAATCCGCTCTGAAGTTGCTTCAAAATCATCTCCGCCTCTGGTATTTGAGCATCAGAAAAGGTATAAACAGCCGATTTGTACTTTTTCCTCATACTGTGGTTTACCGTGCTGCTATGTGTCCTTAAATGAATTTCCATTAAGGTTTTGAGCGTGATTTTCGTGCTGTCGTAATGCACGATTACTGCCTCCGAAAAATCCTCTGATTTATCAGGCGCCACAAAACCCTGCTCAACGGTTTTCACCCCTTTCAAAGACTGGTAAATGGCTTCCATACACCAATAGCAGCCACCACTAAAAGCTATTTTTTCATGTTCGTTTTTCATCTTCCCCCAATTGTTGTTTTATCTTTTTATGGGCCACCCTATGTTGAAATTCATTACATTTCCCCCTTTTTTTCAATTAAGTTCTTTCCAATATATAATTGGCAAAATAGTTATTGCCATCACTGAGTTTGTGCGATATTTTAAAGTCCGTTCCCCCTATTATTTTATGTATAACTTCATCGTTGTATTTTCTAGAAACCTCTGTTTCTATTCTTTCTCCCTTCTTAAAATCGAAAGATTTATCAAGGCTTTTAATACGTACTGTCTGATCTGTCTGACTTACCAGAAAGCTTCTCGCAACACCCTCCTGTTCTGTATATTCAGGTTGATGCCTGAAGTTTCCAATGTCAAAATCAGCCCCCAATTCCCTGTTAATCCGGGTTAACAGATTATAATTGAACGCTGCTGTAACGCCCTTGCTATCATTATAAGCGGGAAGCACAATAGATGCAGGTTTAATGAGGTCTGCTCCAAGCAATAATTTATCTCCTGGGTGAAGGTTCGACCCCAAATCGTAAATAAACTGCGTAGCCACCTCGTCTGGCATATTGCCAATGTTGGAACCCAGAAAAAGAATGACTTTTGGCTTTTTGATTTCTTTTAAGGAAGCCAAAATCTGAAAGTAATCGCCTTGTTTCTTGATCACCGAAACACCGGGCAATTCACTTTTCAAATCCGCTTCGAGCTTGTCCAGCGCATTTTGAGAAATATCCACAGGGAAGTAATCAAACTTATAGCCTCTCTGATCCAACAAATGCAACAGCCTTTTTGTCTTTAAACCATCGCCTGCACCCAGTTCTATTAACTCAAAATAGAGATCTGGGCTTAACTGCAATGCTTTGATAATACCATCTGTTTGGTTTTCGAATATGTCCATTTCGGCACGGGTAAGATAATATTCGGGCAGATGCATTATTTCCACAAAAAGCGCATCTCCCTCTTTGTCATAAAAGTACTTTGATGGCAAATGCTTGTTTGGGGCACTCAGACCTACATAAACATCTTTCTTAAATTGCGCTGTCATTCAGATTAATACTTTTTTCCGTTAAAAACACTGATATGAGGTTAACCGTGAGCATCACTACCCTGCTTAAGAGGAAGCCGGGCTAGCACCAGTCAAATTCCATTTATAGGCTGAGGGTTGTATATAGTGCTTGCCGAAACTATTTTTCGACAGAAGTCTTTCCCTGAGCCATAAACACCCTCGACCAAACACTCATCAGGATGATGCTCATAGAAAGCTCTTCTTTTTCCACATTGCTGAAGCCTACTTTACTAAGTTGTTCAAATGAAGATTGAATTTTATCCTGATCTAATTGTGATAGAGCTTCTGCATATTGCAATGCTGCTTTTTCCTTTTCAGTGAATAGCTTGCTGTCTCTCCAAGCCGACACGGCATATACTTTTGGTGCTTCAAGACCTGTTTCCAAAGCTGCTTTTGTGTGGAAAATGACGCAGTAATTGCAGTTGTCCAGCTGGGCAACACGCAGCCTGGCTATTTCTGCCACCTTTCGGTCGATATGCAGAGAAGCATAGCTGTCAGACCCATATGTCTTGGCCCATTCTGTTGGTATTTTTGTCCAGTCCGTTTCATTGGTATTTATACGGGATAATTCAAACCCGATATTTCCAAACGAACGTTCTGTAATCAATGGTTTTGTCTGCGCCTGTGTATTTATATTGAATACCATAAAAGTCAAGGTGATCAACAGTATTTTTTTCATGACTATTTGTTTTTAAAATTCAAAGCTTACGTGCACCCCTGTATAAAATTCTGTCCTTTTGGAAATTACGGATCCGACAAGTGGCCCGAAGCTCAGCCACTTGTTAGGCCTGAAGTTGATTTCGGCTTCATTGTAGATACCTAAAATACCTTCTTCCCCACCTTTTTTTGGAATGCTATAATTCAGCCCAAGGTTGAGCATCAGATATTTTGTAACATTCCAGGAGCCTATCAGGGCAATGTCATCATTGATCTCTGAGCCGTCAATGAATTTGTGTGTATAAGAGACCCCTCCGCCCCATTCGTGGGTGAACCAATAGGTAAGGTGAAATTCCGATTTGAACAATCCTTCAGAGTGAGAGGGGACATAACTGTAAATGGGCGACAGACTGATTTCCCAAACGCCTTTTTCGACTTCCCCTGCCTCCTCTTGTGCAAAGCAGTTAATGGAAATAAAGCTTATAGTAATTAGTGTGAGTATAGATTTTATCATTTGTATATTTTAATAAATGTTTGTAATGAACTTGTTTGCTTAGTCTACTATTTGATTTGAGGTGAACTGGAAACCGGAGGAAGTACCTCACCGAATTTGTCTACGGGCGTATCGCTTACCAAAATATCTAACCAAGGCGGTAGCAAGTCGTAAATAATGGCTATCGCTCCAAAAGCACCGTTTAGTCCATATTCTTTGTCAAGACGGTCGATGTCAGTTATTCTTAACTGCACTTTTCCTTTTGCATCTTTCCAAATTGTAGCTTTAATGGGCAACTCAAAAGCCGCTTCGGGGTTGGCTTTAAACAGTGCACCAACCAATGCATTGTTTTGAAACAACAGTGTTTCCATTTCATCAATGCCAACACCTTGTGATTTGGCATTTTTCTGTTGGTCTATTCGGGCAATAAACAGCACAGTAGGATACTGTTTTAAAATCGCCATTAGCCTGTCTGCCGTTTCCTTTACCGAATACGGACTTTCTCTGACCCATTTGTAACTACTCATTTCATTTTTTTTAATCAATTTCTGTGATATTCTTTTTTACAAATGAGACTAATTAACAACCTCCGCTCTGTTTTTTGTCTCTCGCCGCTGCATTTTTAAGCTCTGCTTCGGCATCCAACAAATCAAACGACAGCACCTTGAGCGGTACTTTTTCCGACCTGTTTTTTACCCAATGTTCTGTATCGTTATATTCCGTAAAGCAATCGCCGGCTTTCCAAAGGCGAGTTCCTTCAAATTGATTGCTATGCTCTTCGCCATTGCCTTCCAGTATATATAAAATGGCGGGGCGATTGGTGTGCGAATGCACGTTGATGATTTCACCCGGCTGGCATTCCAATACACGGCAACGCATATAGCGCTCCATAATGGGCGCTCCCCCTTTCGGGATAACAATGTCCGGAATATGGATGGCTGCCAATTCAGTGGAGGTTTCGTGATCGTTGAGTGCTATGGTACCCGGTTGGATAACGGTTTCTTTCTTTTTATCCATTATTTTAAAGTTTTAGTTGTATTGATTACACCCCTGCAAATAACTGTACCTCTACCAGCCACTCGGGTTTTGCCAAGCGCGCCACCTGCAAGGCGGCACGGGAAGGAACTTGTCCTTTGTCGCTCGCCACCCATTCGTCCCAAACCTTGTTGAAGGCTTCATAATTATCCATATCGGTGAGATAAATATTAGCATAAATGATCTTCGATTTGTCGGTACCGGCTTTCGCCAAAAGCGCATCTATATTTTTGAAAAGCCCCTTTGACTGCTCGGTGATGGTTGCGCCATCAGCAACTTGCCCCGCAAGGATCAATAAATTCCCGTTTTGGGAAGCTTGGCTCATTCGGTTGTTCTGTTCAATTCGTTTAATACTCATTGTTTTGTGTTTTTGACCACAGCGGCACGAAGAACACAAAGGCTTTTCTTTGTGCTCCTCGCATCCTTGTGGTAAATATGTTTTTATTAATCTGTTAAGTCTAGCTTTCAATTACTTTACGAAAGGCAAAAACTCATCCTGATTGGAAATGACAATAAGGGACTGTATTTTCCCATCAGCACCGACTTCAAAATGTATGGCTTCTCTTATTTCAAAGTCTTTTTGTGTTGGTTGGAACGTCTTGTTTTTATAGGAGTAAGCACCGTCGTGTTTGCCGTTCATTGTATAGCCAATGGCCGAACGGTTGGCTTCTACAACGCTTCTGTCAAGTTGGTAAGTGATGTTGGAAAATGAAGCGACACGGCTTTTTATCTTTTCCATAAAGGCATCAGCACCTGTAAACATTTCTCCGTTCCAGTTGACTTTTACATCTGCTGCCAAAAGATTTTTAAAGCCTTCCCAATTGCGGAAATTGAAATGCCTTACATACATATCCGTTGTTTTTTCTGTAACTTCTTTCGACACCGAATGATCAATAGGATAAAGCGTCACTTTCTGATGCTCTTCAATGGTTTCTTCGCCTTTTATTTGTGCTTTCAGCTTGTCCAATTGTGTGATGGTGAGCAAATCTTTCATCAACCCTTTTTCGTCCATCACAAAAAATTCAGCACTCATTGCCTCCACCTTATTTCCGGTAGGAGCCAAATCGCCGTATTTTCCTTTTTGCTTGCCTTGTAATATATAGTGAACCGCAGCAATGTTGTCTTCAACAATGACGATTCGGTCGGTCAAGGTCATTCCGGGAAATGGTCCGTCGTAGCGTTTAACCCGCTTAACGAAATCTTCTCTTCCTACCAAAATGGCATTGTTTGAATTCACATAAATGTCTTCGGTAACCAGCAAGCCATTTTCATCGAATTTACCCGCACTGAAGTTGATATGGAATTGCGCTCCATTATCCCTGACCAGTTGCGCGTAATCGGATCCTTCTTGCGCATTGGCAAACGTTGCAACGAGCAAAGCCGTTACGAATAATAAGAAAGTGCGTTTCATGGTTAAAATGTATTTCATAGTTAAAATTTTATTGTTTGAGCTTATAGGTTAGCAGATACTTGAACTTCTACCTTCCATTCTGGCTTTGCCAACTGAACTACCTGAACGGTGGCACGTGATGGCTTTGAACTATTTCCAAGCCATTTTATCCAAGCGTCATTGAATTCTCCGTAATCGTTCATATCTGTTAAATAGACTGTGGCGAATATGATTTTTGATTTGTCGGTGCCGGCTTTTGTCAATAGGCCGTCTATAGTTTTGAAAACATTTTGAGCCTGTTCCGTTATTGTTTTGCCATCGCCAATTTGCCCAGATAAGAAAACTAAATTACCGGCTTTGGAAGCTTGGCTGATGTGTGTCCCTTGTTCGATTCTTTCAATAGTAGTTTCCACAGGGGCCACTTGCTCAGTTCTCTGAGTCGCTGTGGGAGCCTCACATTTTTCTTCTTGCTTACAACAAGATGTTAGCGAAAGTGAAGCAATGATTGCTGTTGAAAATAAGATGTGTTTCATTTTACTCATAATATTGAATTGATTTGCATCGATTATTAGTTACTGATTTTTTATCGAATGTTCTTATCAGCTGGATCCCACAGCTCGGTTACGAAATAGATTGCTTCCTGGCCGGAGGAATTCTTGACTTCGATTTTTCCCGTATTTATAAGGCTTCGCGATTCTAATGAGGCAATTGTTTCTGAAGTATTTGAACCAGTATTTTTTACTTCAACCGTCCCTTTCAACACAATGATATAAGAAGGAAGATTGGAATAATTCTGAACTCCGGTTGTTGCACCGGCCGGCATGGTCACTCTTCTGATTCTCAAATGCCTTTCCAAAAAGGTGGCCTTCCCTTTGGGGAATTTAATGTCCTGAATGTTGGTGCTGTGCAGTTGCGTGCTTATTTCATGATCAAACAATTTGGGTGCAAAGACGTAGAAGGGGTCTTCATCCGCTTTTAGTTTCTCAAACAAGGGCATATGTTGCGGATAGATTTGGTTGTTTTGTTTGGAACCGTCATCCAAAAGGTCGAAAGTAATAATCCTTAGTGTATCGGTTTTGGATAAATTATATGCATAGTGGATAAAGCTATTGTATTCCAAAGTGGCTTCGCTAAACGCTGCTTCTTCCATCGGTTCTTTGTAGGAACGTACTCCGAGTCCTTTTCCTTGGATAATGCCCAGTATTGCCGGTCTGTTTTCGTGACTGTGTATTCCCACGATACCGGCGGGAAATACGTCCAGCTTTCTCATCCGTAAGCTACGGAGCTCAAGGGGTTTGTTCCCTTCGGGTAGTTTGACGTCCGAAATTTTTATCTCGCCCACAACCTTGGTTGTAATTTGGGATTTCCCATATTTTGAGGGGCTTTTCTGACCATATGCGAACATTGTACATATAGCGATGGATGCCGTAAGTAATATTTTTTTCATTTAACGCTGTTTTTTGTGTTATTTTTCATTGTTATTTGCTTTTTTTAGCGTCAATAAACTTTAAAAAAGCCCCTTGATCAGACATCATAATGATGGATTTGATTTTTCCGTCTGCGCTTACTTCCAAATGCTGTACTTCTCTTGTCTGTACCGCATTTCCACTTGCCGGATAGTTTTTCCCTTTGTAGGTAAACAAGCCATTGTGCGTGCCGTGTAAAGTGTAGCCAATGGCTGCACGGTTCCCTTCGGCGGCACTCCTGTCCAATTGGTAGGTCAAATCGGGAAATGGAGTCAAGCGCTCTTTCATTTTTTCAATAACCGCCTCTTTCCCACTCACGTGATTGCTGTTCCAATTCGCCTGAACGTCATCGCTTAATAGTTCGCTTATGGCATCCCAATCGCGAAAATTGAAATGACGCAGGTACAAATCCGCCGCCTTTTTAGTTACCGCTTTCGGCACACTGTGATCAATGGGATAAAGCGTCACTTTCTGATGTTCTTCGATATGCTCTTCACCAGAAGCAGTGGCTAAAAATTTATCTACTTGCGAAATGGTGATCAAATCTTTCATCAGTCCGTTTTCATCCATCGTAAAAAACTCACTGCTCATAGCTTCTACTTTGTTTCCGGTGGGTTCTAAGTCTCCAAACTTGCCGAGATGCGTGGCCTGCATCAGGTAATGAAACGCCACTATATTTCCATCAACAATCATAATGCGGTCGTTGACCTCCAAGCCGGGAAACGGCTTTTCATAACGTGTTAAACGACCCACAAATTTGTCACGACCCACCACAATCTTTCCGTTGGAATTGACATAAATATCTTCAGTTGTCAACGGACCATTGTCGGTGAACCTGCCGGCACTAAAGTTTTTATGAAACTGCGAACTGTTCTTCCTTACCAAGGCTTCGTAAGCTGAATCACTTTTAGCCTCCTTTGTGACTACTCTATTTTCGTTCGCTTGGTCTTGATTAGTTTGTTTACAAGAACCTAGAACTACTACTGAAATTAATAAGAGGAGTACTTTTCTCATTGGTTGAATTTTTAACCTTACATGTGTTTGTTTTTTCCGTCCTAATTATGATTACCGGGAACAATTAGGAACTCCGATGCTTACATCGAAATGTCTTTTAGTTTTGTACCTTGAAGGGTTCGCCCTGAGGTAATTGCCTTACAAAATATGCTCATCCGCAGGATCCCAAATTCTCATAATGATGTAAAGGGATTTTCCGGTAACTAAGGCATTGCCAACCTACATTGCCTGCATTGATAAGCTTGGTAGCACCGAACGGTTACCGTGTTTCTGCGGTCGCATTTTCTTTTTTTTCACTAATGTTGCCTTCGAGCGCAAAGACATAAGATGACCTGTTTTAAGCACTTTGGAGCTAACACCTTCTGCCCTTGCAGAAACCATTGTGGTTACGGTTTCAGTGGTTGTTTGGTCTTTTTTTGTCTGATTGAAAGAGTTAGGGGTAATTATTGCGACTAGTAAAGGGAATAGTTTTTTCATTTATTATTCAGGTTATTGTTATTTCTTTTCAAAAATTGGCCTACAACAGTCCAGTGCTTAAAGAAACATGATAGGCTATCTTGATAATGAACTTCATTATCTGTCTCTGGTCAAGTGTAAGTACAGTTATGGATGACGATGCAATTGCTTTAGAAGAGCAAATGAAACAATCACAAAAACAACTCAACCTTGTACCTGTGCCATTTGCCTAGCACTGCTGTATCAGCTTTATGGTCATTCTTTTGGTGCTTTAGTTTCACAAGAATCACTGGCAAAACAGGTTTCGCCAGCTGTTTTAGCGACAGCCATTCCAAAAACAATGTGCCCTATTAAATTCCCTATCATGATCAGCATCATTGAACCCTCCATTTTTGGCATGGAGAATATCATCCCCATTACACTCAACATAATTTGGGCAAAAACAAAAACAATAATTCCGAATACTGCACCTCTAAGCCACACATCTTTGATTTTATGTTTAAAAAAAAACAAATAGGTGTATCCAAAGGCAAACACTATTCCTATCATTAAGTGCATTATCCAACCTATTATAAGAGGCATTCCCAACATTCCTGAAAGCATTTCTGGTGGAGACATTTTTGGAATTCCCATCATCGGTGCAAGCATCATAACTACGGTCATTATAGCTGTTCCAATAATTCCAGCTAGTATTGTTCTTTGAATTTCTGTACTCATAATTAATTTTTCATTTACTGTTGCGGTTACCTCCATTGGAATATGGAGTTTACTCGATAATCGAGCTTTAGATGCTCCGTCCCGATAGCCGTTGGGATGCTTCGAAACTAAAGTCTCTCCTAATAAATGCCCCGAGGTAGTTTACTTCATCAGCTACAATCATCTGACTTTTAAGTTGTTTAGGGCGAAACATTAAACTCCCTCAAAGTCAGTGAACTTTCCTGTAGCTGCTAAAAAGTTGTTTGCTTGAAAAATTGACAGTAGAGTGTGATCTGTCGATTTTCCATATTGTGTTTTCTTGCGCAATTACCAAAATCTCATTTTATACAGTAATAGCTAGTAAGAAAACAGTCTTTTCGAGTGTTGATAATATTATTAACGTTAAGATTAGAATAGATACACCCGTCTACCACCTTTATACCAATAGTCCAAAATAATCACCCAGATAAATTAATTTTTTTAATCTTTCTTCGTCCTCTTTGACTTTCCTGATTTGTTCTAAACACTTATACTTTTGATTTTGAGCATTATGTACTGTCGAGTAGCCGAAATCTTTTTGGATTTGCTCAATTGTTTTTCCTCTGAAGAACATATCCCGGATGAGTTTATCACAATGGTCGGTGATTTTCATTAGATATCCTTTTAGCTTTTCTATATAGGTCTTTTCAACTTCAATGGAACTATTAATTGAGTTCGCAAAATCAAAAGACTGCATTTCATCAACAGACAGTTCGTAGTTTCTGTCCCGTAGCTTCTTAAACCATAGGTTTTTACATATAGCGTAAACATAGGTGTTTATAGAAGCTGTGAGATGAAAGTTATCTTGCCGAAGTTTTTCTACAAGCACAATCATGGCCTCTTGAAATAAATCTTCCGCATCAGCTTTATTTCCGTTGTTGTTTTGGACAAACTTTGATACTTTATGAAAATTGTCATGGTACAATTTTTCAAACGCAACGTTATTTTTAGCCTTTAAATCTGATAAAACCTTATTCATGTTTTTTGTCATGGATTTTGGAAAATGCCTGAAACAGCCGCTTTATTGATTGATTACCGCTTTGGGTACGCTGTGGTCGAGGATTATTTTTTATATTCTTTGATATGCACTTCATTGGAAGCAATAGCTTAAATTTTATCCATCTTCTAAATAGTCGGGGTTGACAAAAACATCTTCAGTTATCAACAAGCTGTTTTTATGGAATGAGGTTCCGTTTTCTCTAACCGGCGCGGTGTAATCGAATTTTGTCTTTTCTGTTTCCAAAGTATTTGGTTTGGGGTATAAGAATTAAACATAATCACAGAAATCAATAACGGGAATTTTTTTTAACGTTGAAGAACTTTTGCCATTTATTTGCTCAGGTACAATAATTTATCACCAATTATACGTTGTTTACAACCTATTATAGTCATTTCAAACCATTAGCAGTGTATCCTTATTCCTGTTGCCATTTCTATTCCGTGTTGTTCGAATTTAAATCATCATGAAATAATCTTAAAAAACCCAAAAATAAATCAATGTATATCATACTACTCATCCAGTTTCCTGATGGAATGTAGACCAACACAAATGCCAGGAACTCATAAGCATATTTTAGTTGCCGATTGGCCAGGACTAAAACACCCGCCACTAATTCAAAAAGGGCCAATAGTGCGCCAAAAAGGTATGTTCCACTATCACCCAAAAAGGCAAGGCCTTGGGACATAAGCCTAAAAACATTCCTCTAACGCAGGCTGAAAGCCCAGTTGAGTCCTCCCTTCTAACCAAACAATATGGCACGGGAATACTTTTAACCGTTAAGATTTTTAGCTGGCCTTACAGGCCGTGGGTAGTCTCATCATCATCACCTATTAGCCCAATGCGCTTCAATGGGCTGGATTAAACATCCCTTTTCAGGGGAGTGATCTAAAAACAATTTTCCTGATCCTATTCGGTAAGTTGGTATATTCCTATAACCGCAAAAAGGGTTAACATGCATAGCCAATGGTCAGTAGTCCAACCCTTGAGGTATTTGACGTTAAGAAATCAAAGAAGTGCGATGAAAAAGGCGTAGGATTTCCTGTCTAGCAGCCAGATAGACCTGATGGAAATCAGCACAAAAAGTAGCTCATACCCTATACAGAAGCGTTTTCCTGCGTGTGTG
Source organism: Echinicola soli (assembly GCF_006575665.1). Classification (NCBI taxonomy): domain Bacteria; kingdom Pseudomonadati; phylum Bacteroidota; class Cytophagia; order Cytophagales; family Cyclobacteriaceae; genus Echinicola; species Echinicola soli. Next base: position 1,356,723 of record NZ_CP041253.1, on the reverse strand, counting down.
CTGGTTTTTATATCAGGCAAGCACCTCACTGCGGCGGGGCTTTTAGGTTACTTTTTTGACCTGGAGCAAAGAAGTAACAAAGGTAACGATGTGAATACTAAACTGAAGTTTGCATAAAAGGTAAATATTCTTGCCCACTGTAAATCATATAGAGCCATTTAAAATTTTTGCGGCAGATATATTCCCATATCCTTAATCCATAGACGCTCTTGGCTTCTGACATTTACCTACTATGCCCCCTTCCCTCCGGGCACCGTACTTCCTTATCCACATCATTAGTATTCATCAGGGATGATCCTTTATATTTCTGGCTAATAAAGGTCAAAACAACCAGTTTCAAATGGAAACCAACAGGGATTTCTGATGGAATTTTTCTGTAAAAATCAAACAAAAACCGTGTATTTTCATTCCGTAAGCCTGCCGGAATAGCTCCATTATCCTACCTTCAACCTACAATCATCGCAATTAAGGGAGGATGCAATGGAACCGAAAACAGATGTATTCACACTTCACCCTTAATGAATCAAAAAAATAAACCCATTTAGTGTGGTAACCACGTTATTCCAATGAAAAGAATTATACTTCCATTTGTCGTCATTTGTCTTCTGGCATCATGCGCAGAAAACCCAAGTAAGCAGGAAACTTCTGCTCCTGAAACTGCGGAAAAGTCTTTTGAAACGTACTGCAACCCGATCGACATTGATTATACCTATATGTCCCATTACCGGGCCAAAAATAATGTTTCCTATCGTTCCGGAGCAGATCCGGCCATTGTGAACTTTAAAGGAAAGTATTACCTCTTTGTCACCCGTTCCCATGGATATTGGGTATCGGACGACATGAGCAATTGGAAGTTTATCCGCCCACAAAGCTGGTACTTTAATGGCAGCAATGCCCCTGCGGCAGCGGTAAAAGACGACAAGATCATTGTATTGGGCGATCCTTCCGGAAGGGGGGCGGTCATCGAAACCGACAACCCGGACATAGGGGATTGGAAAACCAACTTTGCGGTGATCAATCCTCCCGGCGGTGTTCAGGATCCCAATCTTTTCGTAGATGACGATGGCAAAGTCTATCTTTATGAAGAATCCTCCAATAAATGGCCAATACGTGTAGTGGAGCTGGATCCGGACAACTATTATGTCCCCAAGGGAGAAGAGAAAGACCTCTTTAACCTGGAGCCTGAGAAGCACGGATGGGAACGATTTGGCCAAGATCATAAAAGTGATCTGAAACCATTTATTGAAGGGCCTTGGATGGTCAAGCATGACGGGAAATATTATTTGGAATATGGCGCTCCCGGCACACAGTGGAATGTCTATGCAGACGGTGTCTATACCAGTGACAGCCCCTTGGGGCCATTTACCTATGCCCCCTACAATCCCATCGCTTATAAACCCGGCGGGTTCCTCAAAGGATCAGGCCATGGCAGTACCGTACAGGACAATAACGGCAATTACTGGCACTACTCCACCATGGCCATATCGGTCAATTACAAATTCGAGCGCAGGATCGGTATGTACCCCGCCGGATTTGAGGAAGACGGTCAAATGTACGTCAACACCGCTTACGGAGATTATCCACATTACCTGCCGGACACCGAAGTGAAAGACCATAAGCACCGCTTCACAGGATGGATGCTGCTGTCCTATCAAAAACCGGTAAAAACAAACTCCGGAGAAGTCAATATGGATCTCAATGTAGTCGATGAAAGTGAAGGCGGATACATGCAGGAGCAGATCCGGGAATTTGACATTACCCAGATCAATGACGAAGAAATCCGGTCTTACTGGGTATCCGAAGCCAATAATGATTCGATTTATGTGGAGATCGACCTGGAAAAACCCATGGATGTAAAAGCCATCCAAATCAACTTCCAGGATTTTAACAGTGAGATCTTCGGCCGGCCGGACACGTTAAAGCAGCAATTTGTGATCAAAGCTTCCCTGGATGGAAAAAATTGGGAAACCGTCGCGGACTATTCGCAAAACCAACAGGACATGCCGCATGGATACGTCGAACTGAAAAAACCTGTGGAGGCGCGGTATGTACGCTATGAGCACGTTCACTGCACCAATAAGTTTTTGGCCATTTCCGAGCTGAGGGTATTTGGCAACGGGAAAGAAGCAGCACCTGCTACACCGGCCAAGTTCACCGCAAAAAGGCAAAGCGACCGCCGCAATACCGACCTAAGCTGGAATCCTGTGGAAGGCGCCACCGGTTATGTGATTTACTGGGGCATCAGCAAGGACAAGCTGAACCTTTCCGCACTCATGTACAGCCAAAATGAATATGAACTTCGGGCCCTCAACACCGATCAAGACTACTACTACCAAGTAGAGGCATTTGATGAAAACGGCATTTCTCAGAAAAGCGAAGTCTTGTATACAGAATGATACAAAAGGTAATAAAGAATACCCATTTTGGGTTGTTGTGGTTAATTGTAAGTGTGTTTGTGACGGCCTGCCCTTCGGGGCGGGCTGTTCAAACGCAGTTTTACACTCAATGGAAGCTTACTAAACAATAATTGCAATCCTGAAAGGGGGTAAAAACTACCAAGGCAGCCTTCTAAAATATCGATAAAAGTTTGGCACACATAATGCGCTATTTCATTCAAAATCAAATCAACCGCAACAGCCAGGGCTGCTACCTGTTTAGCTCCCTGGCTTTTTTTAATCCGTAATATGCATTAGCCTATTTACGCCATCCTCCAAGGCGGACAGGTGTTTCGACCTGTAATTGTCTCAAAATCACCCTCCATGCTTTTATACCAGTAAGGAAATTGGCTAATCAATGGATCAAGCAATATTTCTGGGGCGGGGGCGCGAGGTAAGATTTCCATACATTTGGTATGTCGTCACGAAGTCGCCAAGACATGAAGTCCTTTGTAGGCGGATTCCAAATTTCTTGGAAAACAAACTAGTTTGGGTCTTAAAGCCTTTGTGGCAAAAAACAAAATGACTATCGGTAATTTTACACGTAGTGGTACCATTCCAAAATGCGATTTCGAAAGTTAAGGAAGTCCCTTGGTGAGACCGGTTTAAGAAAAATGAGCAGGCCGTTAAGAAAATGAATTAGCTCGCGTCGTGGAACAGCGAGATCCATTCATTTTCAGGCCGGAGCAGTTTTCTTAAATTAAATTGGGTAACGTATTGTCCTCACTGGAAAACGCGTCCTTCCCAATTTAAAGGATCACCACCGGACTGGATTTTTGGTCCTTTTCATCAATGGAAATGCGTAGCATTCATGAAGACCTATTGAAAGCAATTTTACACCTGAATAAAAGAACAGAAACACAATTTATTCAATTATGCTTGGCTACGTGTATGATTGCGGAGACTCATAAAAAACAATAAAGAAATCATATTAATCCTGCTTTGTCAAATTAAGAAAGTACCTTAAAGAGAGCCCTCCTAAAATAACCGTAACATAGAAGTAGGATTAAAATAAAAGGGTTCATGCCCCCAACTTTTCCGCTTGCCCACACTAACGTGGATTTCTATTTTCCCCATTTTGGAACAAATTTGGGTTCATAGGCAGCCATCTTATCCAACATCTCAGAAGGATCATCACTGATGATCAAAAGCTCCATTTGTGCTTTCTTCAGGAAACCTTCTTGGGCAGAAAAATTCAGGAATTCGATTAGTTTATCATAATAGCCCTCCACATTATAAAGCGCCAAAGGTTTTTGGATATAGCCCAGTTGGTTAAGGGTCATGATCTCAAAAAGCTCCTCCAAGGTACCAATCCCGCCGGGCATGGCGATGAAGCCATCACCGGTCTCTGCCATCAGCCATTTACGGTCACGCATTGTCTCCACGACGGTCAGCTCTGTACAGCCATGATGGGCAACCTCCACATCCACTAATTTTTGGGGAATAAAACCATAAACATTTCTTCCCACACTTAACATATGATCTGCCATTATGCCCATCAGCCCCACCTTACCAGCTCCATACACCAGATCCATCTTCCTCAAGGTCATTTCCTCCGCCAAAGTGATCGCCTCTTTTTTATAGGCAGGATTGTTACCGGTATTGGAGCCGCAGTAGATGGTTATTTTTTTCATTGTATCGCAGTAGTAATGAGGTAAAACAATTTTACTAATAACTGGATTTTTGTGTCCTTTCCCAAGTCCTTCCAGTTAAATAAAAGAGAAATCCCCGTCCTGATAATGCCAATTTTGACCAAATGATCCCAACAATGAGCTGGACAGTTTATCCTAATCCATTAGGCAATGAGAGTTTTTCAGCTTTCACCATACATAAACCCTACTTTTCTATTAACTTTGTGCCTGCTTTTGAAACAATTAGCTCAGCGCTGTATTCCAGATAGGGAAGACAAGCCTGGCACTTAAGCATTTGATTAGGAAGAAATAAGAGAGATATCGTGAAAAAATATCAGGAGTTCAAACAAGTAGATTATCCTGGAATAGGAGAAAGTGTACTGCGTTATTGGCAGGAAAACAAGGTCTTTGAAAAATCCGTGCAGAACCGAGAGGGAGCGGAGACATTTACCTTTTTTGAAGGCCCTCCATCTGCCAATGGAACGCCGGGCATTCACCATGTGATGGCCAGAACATTGAAGGATATTTTTTGCCGGTACAAAACCCTCAAAGGATATCAGGTAAAGCGTAAGGGCGGCTGGGACACACACGGCTTGCCTGTGGAGCTGCAAGTAGAGAAGGAGCTGGGCATCACCAAAGAAGATATCGGAAAGAAAATCTCTGTAGAGGAATACAACAAAAAATGCCGGGAAACGGTCATGCGCTTCAAGGACGAGTGGGATGACCTAACCGAAAAAATCGGCTATTGGGTGGATTTGGATGATCCTTATATCACCTTTGACCCGAAATACATCGAAACCCTATGGAGCCTCCTGAAGCGGTTATACGATAAAGACCTGCTTTATAAAGGCTATACCATTCAGCCTTATTCCCCTGCTGCCGGCACTGGACTGAGTTCCCACGAACTCAATCAACCAGGCTGTTACCGCGATGTGAAAGATACTTCCATCACGGCCCAGTTCAAGGTAAAAGGACGTGAAAACGAATACATCATCGCTTGGACCACCACACCGTGGACACTTCCTTCCAACTCCGCCTTGGCAGTAGGAGAAAAGTTGGATTATGTTAAGGTCAAAACCTTCAACCCCTATACCTTCCAGCCACAAACAGTTATTTTGGCCAAGGCCAGAATGAGTGCGCTTTTTAACAAAAAAGCTGCTGACCTGAAAGTAGAAGACTATAAAGCTGGCGATAAGCTGATTCCTTATGAAGTGGTAGAAGAGTTTAAGGGTGCGGACATGCTGGGCATGGAGTATGAGCCGCTCTTCCCTATCGACGGCATCAAGCTGCCTCATCCTGCTTATACAGTAATTCCTGCCGACTACGTCACCACAGAAGATGGTACGGGAATCGTTCACCTTGCCAAAGCATTTGGTGCGGATGACTTCAGGACATTGGTGCAAGCAGGTGTACCCGGTGTATTTATCAAAGACGATCAGGACAATGAAATCCCTGTAGTAGATAAAAAAGGCAAGTTCTTGCCCGTAGTAGGTGAATACTTGCTTTCCAAAATGAAAGCGCACGAAATCACCGCACACAAAGAATACACGGCGGATGATTTCTATGTAAAAAATTACCTGAAAGAGGAAGAGAATGCACCGGAATACAAAAACACCGATGTGATCATTTCCATCATCTTGAAGAATGAAAACAAGGCTTTTAAAGTAGAAAAATACGAGCACAGCTATCCTCATTGCTGGAGGACAGATATGCCTATACTTTACTACCCACTTGAAAGCTGGTTCGTCAAAACCACTGCTTACAAGGACCGCTTGGTGGAGCTCAACAAGACCATCAATTGGAAACCGGAAGCCACCGGTACTGGCCGTTTTGGCAACTGGCTGGAAAACCTAGTAGACTGGAACCTCAGCCGTTCCCGGTTCTGGGGCACGCCACTACCAGTTTGGAGAAATGAAGATGCTACCGAAACCAAGTGCATCGGCTCTATCGCTGAACTGAACGAAGAGATCGAAAAATCCATTGCCAAGGGCATTATGCAAGAATCTCCATTTAAAGGGGAAGAAATCGACCTGCACAGGCCTTATGTGGATGACGTGATCTTGGTGGACAGCCACGGCAATAAAATGTTCCGCGAGCCAGACCTGATCGATGTATGGTTTGACTCTGGGGCCATGCCTTATGCACAGTGGCATTATCCTTTTGAAAATGAAGAAATCTTTAAGGCCAATTACCCTGCAGATTATATCGCTGAGGGGGTAGATCAGACCAGGGGCTGGTTCTTCACCCTTCATGCCATTGCCGTGATGCTGTTTGACAGTGTGGCCTTCAAAAACGTGATCGCCAACGGCCTCGTGCTGGACAAAAACGGCAACAAGATGTCCAAACGCCTTGGCAATGCGGTCGATCCATTCAAAACCCTAAAAGAATATGGCCCGGACGCACTCCGCTGGTACATGCTCTCCAATGCCAACCCCTGGGACAACCTGAAGTTTAACCTGGAAGGTGTGGCCGAGGTACAGCGCAGATTCTTCGGCACCCTACAAAATACGTACAACTTCTTCGCGTTATATGCCAATCTGGATGCCTTTACTTATGATCCGGCCAAGACCGTGGCAGTAAGCGACAGACCAGAGCTGGACAGGTGGATTATCTCTAAGCTCCAGACCCTGATCAAGGAAGTGGAAAGTGCCATGGACAATTATGATGGTACGCGAGCAACTCGTGCCATCATGAACTTCACCGTGGACCAGCTGTCAAATTGGTACGTGAGGTTGGCAAGGAAACGCTTCTGGAGAGGTGACATGAACGAGGACAAGCAAGCCGCTTACGAGACCTTGTACGAATGCCTCATGGCACTCAGCCAGTTGATGTCTTCCTTTGCTCCATTCTATGCGGACTGGATGTTTACCAACCTGACCGAAGGAGCCAAAGAAGCAGGACAGAATATCGAAGAATCGGTGCATTTGACCGACTGGAAAGCAGCGGATGATGCACTCATCAATGAAGACCTGGAGGCCAGCATGCAGTTGGCACAGGACATTTCTTCTTTGGTGCATAGTCTAAGGAAGAAGGATAAACTGAAAGTGCGACAACCACTACAAAAGATCCTCATTCCTATCCTGAACGAAAATACCAGACAGCAAATCCAACACGTGGAAGAACTGATCAAGTCTGAAGTCAACATCAAAAGTGTCGAATACATTGATGATGCTTCAGGAATATTGGTAAAAAATGCCAAGCCTAACTTCCCGCTTCTCGGGAAACGCTTTGGCCCAAAAATGAAGCTGGTGGCAGCAGCCATTGGTAAGTGGGGCCAGGAGGAGATCAATACGCTGGAGCGAAACGGCAGCATCGACATCTCGGTAGATGGAGAAAAGGCCAGCTTGGCACCAGAGGAAGTCCTCATCACCTCACAGGATATACCGGGCTGGTCTGTGGCCAGTGCCAATGGCATCACCGTAGCCTTGGATGTGACCCTGACAGATGCTCTAAAGCAAGAGGGGATCGCCCGTGATCTGGTCAATAGAATCCAAAACCTGAGAAAGGACATGGGGCTGGAAGTGCAGGACAAAATCACCATCAAGGTGGCCAAGCTGAACGAGCAGGTGGACAGTGCACTGGAAAACTTCTCGGCCTACATCCAGTCCGAAACACAAGCCCTATCACTTTACGTAAATGGAGATGTGGAAGAAGGAACTGTGCTGGACATGGACGATTTCGAACTGAAAGTAAAGGTAGAAAAAGTATAAACTAAACAAGTGCGGCCATCATGGCGCCGCTGAACTTATAGCAAATGAAATATTTAAAATACTTTGGCATTACCTTACTGGTCATCCTGATCGACCAAGTCGTTAAACTGGCCGTTGATTCGAACATGGCTATGGGAACTGCCGGCCAGATCAAGATTTTCGGTGACTGGTTTAAGCTCCATTACACAACCAATCCGGGAATGGCCTTCGGCATGCAACTGGGTTCTGAGTATGGAAAGCTGATACTGACGACCTTTAGGCTCGTAGCAATGGTCGGCATCGGCTATTACCTCTATTACCTGATCACAAAAAAAGTACACCCTGGCTATATCGTCTGCATTGCCATGATCTTGGGCGGTGCCATCGGTAATTTGGTAGACAGTGTCTTTTATGGCGTATTTTTGGGAAATGCCCCTTTTGATGCCAGCACGCCTTGGTTTCACGGCCAAGTAGTCGACATGTTCTATATCGACATTTGGGAAGGATTTATTCCCGACTGGGTACCACTATGGGGAGGAAGCTATACTGCGTTATGGCCGATCTTTAATATCGCCGACGCCTCCATCTTTATGGGTGTAGTATTCATCCTGCTCTTCCAGAAAAAATTCTTTGGAGAGGACACCAAGACCCATCAGGAAGAGGAAGAAGACGAAATACAGCGTCAGTTCATTGAAGAAAAATAATCCAAAAGCCTCGGAAACCCCGGGGCTTTTTTTGGATCAAGCCATTTTTATGGGATCTATTCAAAAGATAAGTTGACACAGGTCGCAAAGACAACAAGACATTTATTGTCCCGACTGCTGTACTGCGAAGCCACCACATTATATTTTTAACTCAAGACTACATCGTTTGTATAAGCCCCTAGCGTTTTCGCTTTGTCTAAAATCCCTATTCTTTGTGACTCTTGGTGGCGGCCCAAGCAATGGATGCCCCAACTTGCCGGCTGCACCTGTAATTGACTAATCCTGTAAGCTAAGCTTCCCTCTAGTCAAAAAAATCACCATCCCTCCTATCTTCAGGTTAACACACTATATATAAATCATTGATTTTATTTGGTTTATAAAATAAACTACTTTATATTAGTTTCATATTTAATAACTAAGCATCATCAACATGAAAGAATTATTATGCATCATCTCCATGATCCCAGCCCTTGCCAGTGGTCCTGGCCTGGCCCAATCCAGTGCTGATGAAGCGATGAGCCAATTGTCCTTCTTGGAAGGAAAATGGCAAGGTCCGGCCACTGTCACGACAGGCTCCAACCAGGCCACAGAAATATCCCAACATGAAAATGTGGAATTTAGGCTCAGCGGTAAAGCGCTCATCATTGAAGGAAAAGGCTACCAAGCAGATAGTATCGCTTTCAATGCGCTAGCCATCGTAACATTTGATGAACATAGCCAAGCATATAACATGCGGTCTTGGCTGGCCAATGGCATGAGCACTGAAGCCTACTTTACCTTGAAAGGAGAACGCCATATCGAATGGGGATTTGATATGGCCAATGGTGGTGCATTGAAATATACCATTCAGCTCGATGAACAGGGAAGATGGCAAGAAAACGGCCAATATTCTCCAAATGGCTCGCAGTGGTACCCAAGTTTCGAAATGCAATTAACCAAAAAATAAAACCATGGAAAATACAACACAATGGAACGAGAAGGATAGCATCCAGCTGATCCGCTCGATGGTGGAGTCCACCAAATACCAAATTTATCAAGACCGATTCCTATATTTTATTTGGGGTTATCTCACACTCGGATGTGCCTTGGTCCATTATATATTGGCCTACGTGGTGCAGTATCAGCATTCCCATCGTGTATGGACCCTGATGGCACTGGGAGGTGTCATGCACTTCATCTATATGGCCAAGCAAAAAAAACGCAGCAAAGTAAGTACCTATATGGACCGGGTGATGGCAGGAATTTGGGGCGGTATGGGAATAGCAATTATCCTTGTACTTTTCAGGGCCTTTGTCATTGGTTGGGATGTCGTATACCCTATCTTTATGATTTTATACGGAACAGCTTCCTATGCTACTGCGGTGGCTTTGAAGTATAAGGTATTGATGATTGGCGGTATTGCTAGCGCTATTTGCGGGTTTATTGCCTTTGCCCAGCCATTTCAATACCAGCTTATCCTACTTATGGTGGCCGTTTTGACCAGTTATATTATCCCAGCTCACCTGATGAAACCAAAATCCCCTGAGACCAATGTTTAAAACATTAAACCCCATCCTCCACAGCCAATTACGGCTGGCCATTATTTCATTGCTGATGTCGGTGGAGGATGCGGAATTTAATTATATCAAAGAAAAAACTGGGGCTACTTCAGGCAATCTCTCTATCCAGATCGGAAAACTCAAAACTGCAGGCTACGTCGAAGTGGAAAAGTCTTTCCGGGACAATTTCCCTTTGACCACCTGTAAAATCTCCAAAAAGGGAATCCAAGCCTTTGACGAATATGTCCAAGCGCTGGAGGCCTACCTTCAGGTGAAGAAAAAATAAGGGGCTCCATTGGCATTCGCTACGCTATATCGCTCCCTGTTGTTCGGACAGCTGTGTTGCAGAACCGCGTACATTGAGTTTTTAACCCAATGCTACATAGCTCGGTTTTTCCTTTGAAAACCATAACCTATTAACAATTGGATATATAAACAGGAAAGTCGCCTACACTGGGTACAAATATAATGTACTGCCACTACTCTTGGCTTATGGTCGCTACTTCCAAATAATACACCGTACTTCCAGCGGCCATGGCTGGAGGCACATCTGTGTACTTCCAATACTTACCACTAAAAGTCACTTCTAAAGCTTCCTCCGCTGTTTCCGGTAGTGGAAAATCAGCTGGAATATGGCAAACCACACCGACATCCACCATATCGACCGTTTCTGGATAATGGTAGCTTATGGCATAGCTTTCTGAATCTTCCATTCGATATAATCTTCCTTTCCTGTTTTCTACCTCTTGGACAAACTCCGTGGCTTCTGCACACTTGGAATCTGGATACTGGGGACTTGCAGGCTGGCATGCACATAAAAGGAAAATGATGACATACATTCCAAGCATCCTACACATAGCAATAAAGCGTTTTGATTCATCAATGAATTTATTGCAGAAGAAGTAGTAATGTGTTGCTTGTTAAATTTAAGGATTTTTGTTCGACAAAAGATAATTTCCAAGGGCCTTTCCCACGTGCTGGGGCTATTCAAAAAACAAATTCATACTCTCCCGACCCTAACTTTACCACTGTTTCACCTGTGACCAAGGCCTTACCGTTCAACGTAACGTTGCCGGTCGCCCTGGCTGGCAGCTTTACGGTGGCGGTAGTATTGACGGGCACCTTCACTTTCCACACAATCTGCTTCCCCTGTCTTTCCCAATAACTGCCAATCATGCCATAAGGCGAATCAAAAGAAGCTTTTACAAAATCCAATTCTTGCACAAAAACCGGATCCAGCACAAATGACTTAAAGCCGGGACTATTCTCACCGGCCTTGATTCCAGCCAAGTACTCGTAATACCACACGGTCAGATCACCTAACAGCATGGTATGATTTTGGGAATTCATACTTGCCTTGGCCACATTGCCGTGCCAAAGCTCCCAGATGGTGGTCGCACCATTTTCGATCATATATCCCCAGCTGGGAAACGTAGTGTTCGTCGCCAGTTTAAGTGCCAAATCCGCCCTGCCAAAGTCCGAAAGCGTCCGCATCAACCACTGCGTACCGATTAACCCAGTGCTCAGGTGCCCACTGTTTTTAACCTCAATCGTTTCTACCACTTGGCCAAAGACCTTTTGTCGATCCTCTTCCGGCACCATGCCAAAAGCCAATGGCAGCAGGTTATCGGTCATTTTATTTGCTCCATAAAAGCCTTCTTCATGGTAGAATTCCTTTTGGAAACCTTCATGAACTTTTACTTTCATCGATTGATAGGCGGGGATATCTTCTTGCTTGCCAAGGATACTTGCAAAGTCGCTCATCATTTCCATAAAATAGTAATAATAAGCGGTAGAAATCAATGCACTTGGTCGCTTCACATCGGCATTTTGGCCAGTTCCGGCTTCGATACTGGCCGGTGGTACTACCCAGTCTCCGTAACTGTCTTTGGTCACGATATAGTCCTCGTTCATATAGCGGTCAGCCATATAAGTGAGCCACTTTTTCATGGCATGATAATTTTCCCGGACTACACTACTATCACCCGTCTGCTGGTACAGCATATCGGCGATCATCAGGTAAGTACCTGGCCAGGTCATATTATCACTGTAATACCGCCAGTAGGCCGGTGCCACGTCGGGGAGACTGCCGTCTGCTTTCTGAGCAAGCCGGATATCTTCCAGCCACTTTTGGTACAAACGGGCATTGTCAAACATATAAAATTCACCGTGAGCACCCACAGCACGGTCTCCCAGCCAAGGCTGTCGTTCATTTCGCTGTGGACAGTCCACAGGCATGCCTTTATAATTGCCCGCAATGCCCCACCAGGCGTTTTGATAGATTTGGTTCAGCACAGGGTCTGATGTTTCAAAGTGCCCAACGGTCTTGATATTATCGTACACCACCTTCCCCACAAAGTCTTCTATTTTGGGCTCGTCAGGATAACCAGAAATCTCCACAAACCGAAAGCCATGATAGGTAAAGCGTGGTTCCCAAGTGACTTCTTTGGCGTCCTTAAGGATATAAGTATCCGTGACTTTAGCGTCGCGGAGATTGGTCATAAATAGCTCTCCATTCTCCTGGAGGGATTCTGCAAATTTTAGCTTCACCGTATCCCCTTTTTCTCCCTGAACCGTCATCTGTAGCCACCCCACCATATTTTGGCCCATGTCCAAGATATACCGATCGCCGTCAATTTTTTCCAGTGAAACAGGTTTCACTTCCTCCATCACTTTCATGTTTTCGTTCAGCTGCGCCTCAAAATCTCCCCGTGGTTCCTGCACATACTCCGCCTGGAGCCAAGATGAATCGTCAAAACCTATTTTATCCCAACCAGGAAACTCCTTGTTGGCATCATAGTATTCCCCGTCGTATTCATTATTATTTCGAATAGGACCATCTGCTGTGCCCTTCCATTGGTCACTGGTGGAAATCACTTCCTTGCTACCATCTTTATAGTGGATGACAAGATTGAAAAGGAGCTTTGGGAAGCCAAAATTCTTAATTTTATAAGGTTTGTAGTTTTGGCGCATGGTAAAATAACGCCCATTGCCCAGCATGACACCCACAGCATTCTCAGTACTTCCCCGAAGCATGGTCGTCACATCGTAAGCATTGTACTTTACATTTTGGGTGTAATCAGTTGGCGTGGGAGCCAAAACGGCATCTCCCACTTTTTGGCCATTAAGGTGTAACTCATATAGCCCCAAACCCATGATATAAACGGTGGCTCGTTTCACTTCCTTCTCCACTCCAAACTCGTGGCGAAAATACCGTGCTCCCAGGGTCGGAAAGGTCGAAATATCCTCCCAGGGAAAAGCCCTGTCAAAACCGATCCATCTGCCCCTCCAGTCCTTATAATAGAGCAGACCAAGAGACCAATGGGCCGTTTCACTCCAATCGCTCTCACCGTGGTTGGTCCATACTTTTACTTTCCAATAGACTTTGGTATCCTTGCCCAGCGCTTCACCATCATAGGTGACATGGATACTCCCATCAGAGGTGACTCTTCCGGAATTCCACACATCAGCCTTCTCTGGGCTTAATAGTTCCGGAGAAGAAGCCACTAGCACTTGATAGGCTTCCTGATAGGTCTCCTTTTGACCAGCCGAAATTTTCCAGCTCAACTTCGGATACCGCACATCAATACCTTCCGGATCAGTCAGCATTTCCACCTTCAAGGCTCCCACAGCGATGTCACCATCAGGATAACTCTTGACCATCGAAATCACCATGAAAAAAAATAATACCGAAGCTATAAGTCGTTTCATTTTGTGTTCATTTTTACGTCCTGGTCCCCTAAAAGAGGGGATCTTTCAACCGTTTGCAAAAGCTCCAAAAGAAAATCTACTCCACCACGATTCGCTCCAAATCTTCCGCATTGCCTACTTCTTCACCGTTCACCAGCACATGCAGGCCTTTGCCCTTATTATATTTTTCACCTGTTTTGTCCCAGAAGATGGTCACGATATTCCCCTGATAGGCGATGTTGTCCAGGCAAAACCAATCCCATTTATCTGCCGGTACCAGAGGGTTTACTTCCATCTGGCCATTGGGGCCTGGTCTGAACCCTACCAAACCGGTGATGATCAAATCGTTAAAAGTAGAATGATTATAGTAACGGCTACGCTCTTGGTCGCCTTTCAGCCAAAAGCCTGTTTTCTCGTCCAAATATTCCCCGATGTAGGGTCGGCCACGGTAATACTGGGATTCTACATACTTTTCCATCAGGGTAAAATAATCGGATTTCCCCACCATATCTTGATGGTAGTTGTTCAGCAAATTCGCCATGCCTGTCATAGTCTGACTGGTGGCAAACGGCCAAATAGCTCCATCCCATTCACAATTACAGCAGCCGTGGGTCCTGAAATCCGGATGTCGACATTCCGCAGTGGTCAAGCCAAAAGGCGCCAAAAAGCCACCCTCATCCGTTACCTGATCCCAGGCAGCATGATAAGGATTTTTGTCGTCGGGGAGATTGAAGTACCAGGGAATAAACCCGATGGCTTCCCGCACATTGGCGAAGCCACCTTCTTCTTTCACCGTCTCAAAAAACAAATCTTCTTGGTTCCAAAGATTCTCCTGCACCAATTCCTTGATTTCCGCTGCCTTTTGATCATACTCCTTGGCCAATACGTCGTCTCCTTTTAGCCTAGCGATCTTTGCAATCGCCTTAGCATTGCCATACATGTAGCTGTTAATCGTGGGACGCACATTTTTGACATGACGTCCACCACTGATGGATTCTTCCATGCCATCTTTCACGTCTATCTGCCAAAAAAGACCGTCTTCCCGCTGGCGGTTGTCCACCCACCACTGGTACTCTTCCTGCAAATCCGGCAGCATGTCCAGCAGGTATTCCTCATCACCGGTCACCAGATATCTGTGATACAAAGCATCCGCAGTCCAACTGCTGAAACTATGTAGCTTTTCCATTGGCTCGCCGTCATTGCCCCGGTACCAAGTGTGGACGATCTGGTCCAGGTACTTAGGGTCATGCAGCCAGCGGGATTCATAAATATGATGCCCCAGGGCACAGCTGATCAGGTTGTATTTGTCCGAATAAGACCGCTCCACCAAAAACTCCGTCATGGCATAGCCCACAGGTGTTTCCTTGATATGCTTGCGCAGTGACCACCATCGGAAATAAAAAATCTCTTCAAAATTTTTCTGGGGAGCCTCAAAAAGTGGAATATTATCTTCCATCCACGCCCAAGAATCTTCATTGGAAATGGCCTGGGTGATATTTTCATCTTCCATGCGACTAAAATAGTCAGCATAGTGTTTAAAGTTCTCTTTCTTTAAGATCGCAGGGCCCTGTGCCTCCACTGTAGTGGCGCAGCTGCCCAACAAGACGGCTGTAAGAAGGCCGATAAAAGGTATTTGCAAAGGCGCAAAGGCGATAAGTATTTTTGGGTATTGCATGTCTTAAATTATTGATTTTCCTCTGAAGATCTTTCATGTTCTATGCTGGCCATGATGGCCGGAGCAGTCCCTTTGGGATCATTGTCTTTGACGAGCTCTGAAATATAGTACTCAAAACTCCCGTCGCGATTGCCATCACCTCCCAGTCCTGCTACAGAGCAAACATCGGTAACGGACACGGAGCCATCTTCATCTACTTTAAAAAACTCGTTGACCAAGCCTTCGTAGCCCTTATTTGCAGTTGCTATATAGCTTTTGGGCAAATAACCTTTGCGAACGCCTTTGTATAGAAAATACACAAACATTCCTGTCCCGGAAGCCTCTAGGTAATTGCCCTCACGGCTCCCCTGATCGGTCACTTGGTACCAAGCTCCTGTCGCTGGATCTTGGAAATCTGCTATGCCTACCGCAATGCTATTGGCCATTTCTATCAGCTTAGATCTATGTGGATGGTCTGCTGGTAAATAGTCCAGTACATCCACAATCGCCATCACATACCATCCCATGCCCCTGCTCCAGAAGTTGGCCGATAGGCCGGTTTCCTTATCGGCCCAGTCTTGCTCCCTGCTCTCGTCCCAGCCATGGTACAATAGGTGCTTTTCAGGATTAAAAAGCACCTCATAAGCGGCAATTAATTGCGCCGTGGCATCATCCATATATGCTGGCTGATCAAAAGCAGCCCCATACGCTGCCAAAAATGGCCCTGCCATATACAGACCATCCAACCAAACTTGATGGGGATATTTCTTCTTATGCCAGAATCCACCATCCGAAACCCGTGGATGCTCCTCAAGCTGCTTGATTAAGGTATCCAAGGCAATACGGAACCTTTCTTCTCCCGTCTTCTCGTACAGGGGAATCAGTACTTTACCGGAATTGATGTTATCGATGTTATAAATCTCCATTTTGTAGGTCTTGATGGTGCCATCACCTTCAATGATATTATTGCCAAAACCTTTTACAAAATTGAAATACTTATCATCTCCTGTGTAGTGCCACATGTCCAGCATGGACTTGCACACCAAGCCTTCATGGTAACCCCAATAGGGATCTTCCACAATCCAGTCTTCAAAGCGAATGATATCGGAATTGGCCAATCGTACCGACCATTTCTCTTCCATTGCAGGAGCTGCTTCAGCCTGCTCTTGGCTATTCTCTTTTTTACCTCCACAGGAAAACAGGACAATGGCTGCGCCAAGGATCAACTTATAATTTATAATGTTCTTTTTCATGTCATTTTTGTTCATTGACTCAATTTGTAATGTACCTACGGGACAATTCCCTAATCCACAAACCTGCCATTGCACCCTCTATCACAACGGAAAGTGATAACCGTAGAGGAACACAGATTTAAGATCCCAAAATTAACATCTGTGTATACCTGTGTTCAATACCCACACCCGTTCATGCCCTAAGAAGCACTATGTAAGAGCCACCATTATTGGGAAATATTACAACCTTTTATTTCTTCAATCTCTCTACCTGTCTTTTCACCCCCTAGTCTCCTAAAAGGGGGAATAACCGCAAATGTGCTGGTATCTTTCCAAGAAAAATCTCTGGACGAATGAGCTGCCAGCACTGCTTCCTTTTTACTAGAATGTCACAATTTTCCAATCTTTTAATCTTCCAATTCACAAACAACCCTAATACAATAGCTTACCTGCCAGAAACTGTATATACTTCACCAGGTTCAGTTGCCAAGTCATATTCATAATAGTCCGGCAAGTCCACCGGATTCAATGTTGCTTTCTCGGAAACTAGCGGCTGTTGGACTTTAGGCAGCGCGAAGAAATGATTAGGATTCTCTCCAGAAGCTTCGGCTAGCCCTTTTGCTTTTAACTTATTGGCAGATCGGAGCCGTAGGTTTCCACCAAGGGTGGATTTGATCACCAGCTTGTCCACCTTATTGTCCTTCCAGGTCAGCTCGACAATTTCGAATCCACCTCTTGCGCGCAAACCTTCGATGCTTCCTTCATCCCAAACACCGGGCAGGGCCGGCAACAGGTGGATCGCCCCTTCCTGGCTCTGCATCAACATCTCGGCAATTCCCGCTGCACAGCCAAAATTGCCATCGATCTGAAAAGGAGGATGCGCATCAAACATATTGGCATACGTTCCTCCGCCACGGCTGGAAGGGGTTACCAGGCTCAGCTGGTTTTGCAACAATTTATAAGCGTGGTCACCATCGAGGAACCTTGCCCAAAGGTTCACTTTCCATCCCATGGACCAGCCAGTGGATGGATCGCCCCTGAACATCAGCGAAGTCCTGGCTGCATCAAATAATTCCGGCGTTCGGAAAGGTGAAATTTGGTTGCTTGGGAATACGCCGTAAAGGTGCGACACATGGCGGTGCTTATCCTCAGGGTCATCCCAATCGTGCATCCACTCTTGCAGCTGCCCGTATTGTCCCACTTGCATGGGCGCCAATCGCGAACGGGTGGCTTTCAACGTATCTGCAAAAGCTTCATCTTGTCCCAGAATTTCACTGGAACGGATCAGGTTGGAAAACAGGTCAAACATCAGCTGGTTATCCATGGTTACCCCTGCCGCAATGGTCGCACCATGCACATGGCTGTTTTCCGGTGAACTTGAGGGAGACACGACCAACCAGCCGTGCTCAGGCTCCTCTATCAGTACATCCAAGAAAAACTGTGCGGCCCCCTTCATGATCGGGTAAGCCTCTTTCAGAAAATCTTCATCCCCACTGTACAGGTAGCGCTCCCAAAGGTGCTGGCTCAGCCATGCCCCGCCACTTGGCCACATCCCGGAGGCTGCATAATCGATGGGGCCTGTGATGCGCCAGATATCCGTATTGTGATGAAGCACCCATCCACGCGCACCATACATCATTTTGGCCGTTTCCTGACCGGTTTCGCTCACTTCCCGCACCATTTGCAGAAACGGCTCATGCATCTCACTCAGGTTGGTAAGCTCTGCCGGCCAATAGTTCATTTCAGCATTAATATTGACGGTGTATTTACTCTCCCAAGGGGGGAAAAGCATGTCATTCCAAATGCCCTGCAAATTGGACGGCTGCCCTCCCGGCTGGGAGCATGAAATCAATAGATACCGTGCAAATTGAAAATACAAAGCTGCCAGGTGGGGATCAGTTACTTCTGAAAACTGCTGGATCCGCTGGTCTGTAGGATGATCAGCTGCTTCTGTGGTGCCAAGGTCGATGGCCACACGATCATAAAACTGCTGATAATAGTCCACATGGGCGCTCTTGATGCTTGCAAAATCTTTTTGGTAAGCAGCATCTAAAATTTCTCCTGCCTTCTTTTCGTATTCCACCGAAAGGTCTTTATAACTCTTGAAATTGGTTGCAATGGAAATGTACAAGGTCACTTCATTGGCACCCTCTACGCTGATCAGTCCATCTTTGATGACCAGCTCACCTCCTTGGTTGGTGGCTTTTATTCTTCCTTGGAATTTTACGCCGCCCCGTTGGTGGTCATGGGTCTGGGAAACACCGGACAGTGTCAGCTGATCCTCTCTTACCCGCGCTACGGCATTGTCATGGGGACTGGTCATTTGGACATTACAGGTAATACTGCCAGGTTGGTCTGCCGTCAATTTCACCATGATGACATCATCCTCAAAAGCACTGAGGACTTCTCTTCTGTACTGAACGCCGTCCACGGTATAGCTCACCGTGCTGATGGCCTCTTCCAGATTTAGGTCACGGTAATAATCCTCGTAATCTTGATGGCCGGGAAAGGAAATATAAACATTGCCAAATGTTTCATACGGCATCCCGTCATTGGTCTGGGACATGATTTTTTCGTCGGCCAGCTCCTGGGCGGCCTGATAATCTCCTTCGAAAATCAGCTGCTGAACGTAGGGAATGGCTTCCTTGGCTTTGCTGTGGGCATTGCTATTGGGTGAACCCGCCCAGATGGTCTCCTCATTCAGCTGCAACCGCTCCATCGCTGGTGCCCCAAAGACCATTGCGCCGAGGCGACCATTTCCTAAGGGCAAGGCTTCGTTCCAGTTGGATGCCGGCTTATCGTACCAAAGCTTCCACGGCGTATCCTGCGCCTGAAGGCTGGTCGTATGTGCAAAAAAGACGAGAAGTAAGAATGTTGTCCAACGCATTGGCTTTTGAGTTATTAGGTTATTGAGTTACTTGGTTTTCTGGTCGACAGTCCACGATCAACGGTCCTCCGTGGACGATGCTTCACTAATCCGGATTACAAATTCCGAACAGCGTTGCTGTTATATTGTTGCTCCAGTCGGCACAGCTGTTGTCCTGAGTCTGAAACTCAATGTTAGCAGGTTCCGCGGAACATCTGGCAGGACAACGGGCAATCTTGTTTCCAGGTGAAGCGATCCCTTCACTCCGCTATCCCTTCATAAGCAATGACGGACATGATGGGCCAGGCATTTGAAATGACAATTATTCCAAGACATTAAACAGGGCATCTTTCCCTTTAATGGCACTCTCAGGAAGATCTTCCCCATTTTGGCCAAACACTTTCAAGGTTTGCTCCTCTTCAATGACTACACCGCTTTCATCCACCTTTCCTTCATCATTCTTTAACTTATCAATATGCAAGCCTAAATGTTCTGCCATAAACGGATACATGGCCTGACGTTTGGAATATTTATAGTCATGGCCTTCTTCCGGGAAGTGCGCATTGGCCACCTTATTTTCGGCACCATAAAATCCATACGTCCGCTGGATAAATGGAAACTCTAATTCCGGTACAGTATGGGTCCAATCCCCTCCATCAGAAATGATCAACAATGGTCTGGGTGCAGCCATTGCCGCAATTTCCGCATTATTGGTTCCGCCTCCACATAAGTGGATAGGTTTGCCGCTTTCGCAGGGACATCCTCCCGAGAAGTGAGAGGAAACCATCACTGTGGGCACAGACACGCTGATTCGATCATCAACGGCCGTCAGCAGCATGGTCTGCGAACCACCGCCAGACCCTCCAGTAATGCCCACACGCTCAGGATCAGTTTCTGCAAGCGCGGAAAGGTAATCGATCCACTGGATGCCATTCCAGGTTTGGATGGTATGCGCGGCACTCAACCGATGGTCTTCGGAAGCAAACTGTAACTGGGATTCACCCCAGGCAAAAAGATCGTATCCTACCACCACGGCTCCCATTTTGGCAAGCGTAGCAGCTCGGATCTGTTCACTTTCCCGATAGCGTCCCTCACCAAAGTGGCCATTGGGCATAATGATGATGGGAAGGTTCTTTTTCAGCGGACGAGGTCTATATACTGAGCCAGTGGTATAAATGCCCGGCAGCACTTCCAGGGCAACATTCTCCACAGAATAGCCCTTATGATTTCTTCGCTTGGTAATGACTGGTTCGGAAGATGGCCCCCTAGGAAGTTCCAATATACCAAGTGCCTCGATCATGCATTGGCGCAATTGGGATTTTCTGTCTTCCCAAGCAATTCGATTATCATAAAGGCTTTCGAAATACGCCAGCTCTTCCTGAGCAAATGAGATGGATTTTTTATGGTATTGAAAAGGCTTGATGGAATAGGTCTTTGCTCCCTCCTGGTAATAGGTTAGATCAAAAGGTGACAGTACTGCCGTAAGGGAATTCTCCAAATTTCCTGGCCTAATTCGCCAAAAAGCATAATCCAACACTTTGTCCCCCAGTAATTTTTGGTCGTACTGTAAAGTGACTTGAAAAGTCGTTTCGATCCGGTCAAGGGTCTCCTCTAAAGTAGCCCGATAATTTTGGTCAGCATCTTGGGCATACAAGTCAGTAAGTCCACTGAACAAGAAAAGTGTAGTCATAAATGACAGGACAAGAAATGAATTTCCCTTCCCCCTGTGCACGCTTCTATTTACTAAAAGGGAGGTAATCGCACAGGTGCACGGTCGACGGTCATTGGTCGACTGTGGACTTTTCTTTTTATTTATGTCAAAAGAACCCCATCTTACTGCACCCATCACACCATTGGCTTTTCCAACTCAAAATATCTATAAACTGCCTCCGGCCACGCATAGCTGCCTGGCTTGATGGTCAGCACCATGTCATGATCGACGGCTTTTAGGCGCACCACTCCGGGGCTAAGTTCTTGCATGGGAATCAGGGCTCCAAGGGACAGTTCTTCGATCACTGCGCAGGTCGTAGCCCCACCTTCTAACAACAGTTCTCGTACAGGCACTTCTTCGATCACTCTGGACACTGCCTGTGCGGTACGCTTCTTCAGAATGGCAGGATAATTTTTAAAGCTCACTTTCTTCTTGCCATAAGCCATGATCACCCGGTCCCCTTCCATGAGCCCCTGTCCTACATCATGCACCCAAGCCTCTGTACCGGCAGGATTGTATTTCTCTTCCATCAGCAATTCGGGCATTTCACTCAGGTGAACTCCTTTTTCCACGGCCTTCTCCACAAAGTCCTTGCTATTTTGGTGGCTACTTCCGGCGATCATCAAGCTGTTACCCACAAAAGAAAGCGGATCGGGTTCCTGACCGCGCATCCATTCAGGGAAATTTCGCTTCAGGCACATTTCAAAAAACGCTGCGCTCCCTGCCGGCAAAACGGTACCATCCATCAGGCTGGCCCAGGCATAGAGATCCTGCATGGTTTGGGAATCAGGGATATTGAATCCTCCTTGAAGGTCTTCTTCTTCCGAAAATTTGCCATAGGCCACGGGCAGTTCGTCTTCCCTCAGCAAGTCTTTCACATTCGCAGAAAAAGCCGGAAAGGTAGGATCATCCTTAAAACTGGTTTCGTTCAGCGGCCTTCCCTTTACATAATAAATCCCATCGCTGATGCTCCTGCCCGTATAGGGATTTGCCGGTACCAGCAGCATCTTCTTTTTGTTCAACTTATTGGCCAGCACCTTAAGCTCTGAAGCTACATGACCCCGCATTGCGGAGTCTGATTTTTTAAAAATCCACGTAATGCCCATATCCAATAGCTCGGAGGCTATCCTGTCGGTTTCCTTGAGGGCGTTCGCTTCTGCCATCGAACGGGTATCCGTGGCAATAACCATCACTTCAGCTCCACTGGCAGGACTGGCGTCCAGGGAAAAAGAAACAGGAATGCCCCATCTCAGGCATACTCCGGCAATCTCTGCTGCCCCGGTAATATCATCGGCTATAACTGCTATCATGTTTTTTTCTGTTTTGGGCCATCGGAATGGCATAATCAATCGCTAAGTTCAACGCATCCTCTGAGGCAATTCCCCGCCCGGCAATTTCGAAGGCAGTACCATGATCCACAGAAGTACGGATAATCGGTAAGCCAAGGGTGATGTTTACCCCTTTTACACTTTCCATCGTCTTGGTTTCATTGTTCCATTTGAAGCCTACCATCTTGAAAGGGATATGTCCCTGATCATGATACATGGCTACACAGCCATCGTAATATCCTTGAACGGCTTTGGCAAATAAGGTATCCGGAGGAACTGGCCCCTCGGCGACATATCCTTCTGCTTGTGCCGTCCGTACAGCAGGTAAAATTTCTTCGTCATCCTCTGTACCAAACAGTCCTCCATCACCCGCATGCGGGTTAAGGCCTGCCACGCCAATACGCGGCTTTTCGATCCCAAACTGCACGCAGGCATTGTGTAACAATCGGATTACGTCCAGCACCCTGCCTTTCTTCACCAGGTCACATGCTTGCCTCAAAGGCACATGGGTGGTCACATGGATTACCCGGAGGTTTTGCTCCACGAGCAACATCGCAAATTTCTCCGTGCCGGTAAACTCTGCGTATATCTCTGTATGACCCGCATAATGGTGCCCTGCTAAATTAATGGATTCTTTGTTGATCGGGCTGGTAACTGTCGCATCAACTTCATCACTTAATGCCAGTTCAATGGTCTTTTTCACCGCTTGGAAAGCCGCTTCACCGGACATTGCACTCACCTTACCAATCTCCAGTTGGTCCAATGCTACATTATTCAAGTCCACAACCTCGATCACTTGTGGGTCAAACTTGGCTTGGTGAACCTCCTGAATCGCCTTCACGGTCAATGGAGCATTTAGCTGTTTGGCCATCCTGGCAATGGTTGCAGCATCGCCCACTACCAATGGCTTGCACTTGGCATGCAATCCTCCATCCCGAAAGCTTTTCACAATAATCTCAGGTCCTATACCAGCGGGATCACCCATGGTGATGGCTATTATTGGTCTTTCCATATTCCTTAATTTGTAGACTTGAGATTAGAGACCTGAGATCTTGGACAGCATTTTGTCTTTGGTCTTTAATCTTTCATCTTAAATCTATCCTATTCCTTGTTACGTTCTTGGTACTTGATACTGTTATGTCAGTCTAAAACAAGCGGCAGTAAATCTCCTCGGCATCGGCGAAGGTCACCTCTCTGGGGTTATTCTGAAGCAAGCGGGTCACTTTCATGGCCAAGCCGGTCAATTCAGAGACATCTTCCTTCTGGACACCCAGTATAGTGAGGTTTTGAGGAATTTCGCAAAGCCTCACCAGGTCTTTGACTTTCTCCACGCCATTTTTGGCGGTCTCCTCAGGTGACTTACCCCTTGCTGCTCCCACTGCCAAAGCGATCTGCTCGTGTTTCTGAACATTGGAAGAAAGATTATAAGCCATTACTTCCGGTAGGAGCACGGCATTGGCAAGTCCGTGAGGTACGTGATACTTTCCGCCAAGGGGATAGGAAAGTGCATGTACTGCTGCCGTATTCACTGGTCCCAGACATAACCCTCCGTACATACTTCCTAGCGCCACTGCCGATCGTGCGTCCAAGTCATCCGGAGCTTCAAAGGCCCGGTGGAGGTTTTGCCCGATCAAGGCAATTCCCCGCAGGGCATATTCGTCCACCAGTGGATGGCTGAACTTATTGGTAAATGCTTCAATACAATGCGAAAGTGCATCAATTCCCGTTTCTGCCGTAATCTTTGCAGGAAGCCCTATCGTCAACACTGGGTCGATATATGTGGCGTCCGGCACAAGGCAGGGGCTGATAATGCCCTTCTTCTCCAGCGTCTCCTCATCCAGCAAAATGGCATTCGGGGAAACTTCACTCCCGGTTCCCGAAGTGGTAGGGATACACACCATATGCGTGTTTCTCCTTTTTAACAAATTTATACCAACAAAATCAGATAACTGCCCAGTACTGTCCTGCATCGCTGCCAAAAGTTTGGCCAGGTCAAGGACACTTCCTCCACCAATTCCAACTACTGTGTCCGGATCGAAGCCCTTCACTTGCTGTAAAAATTCTTCATAAAGGCTAAATGTGGGCTCTCCTGCATCATAAATGGCCACTTCTACTTCCAGGCCTGCATGCTTCATCTCTTGTAGCCCGCCGTTCAGGGTATCCATTAGCGGCTTGGCCACCAATATCCAAATCCGTTTGTAACTGGCAGCGATGGTGTCCTCTACAAAGCGGGAAAAGGAACCCGCTCCAAACACCAGCTTTTGGGGTTGTAATAAAGTTATCGCCCTCATTTTTTTCGTTATTGGTTTTTGTTAATTGTTTTCATTTATGGTCACTAGTCTGGAGTCGTCCGTTTCTGTCATTTCGAGCTTGGCTTCGGCTCCGCTGACTGAGCGGAGCCGAAGCCACTGGTTTGGAAGGCTGGCTTGCCTCGGACGGACAGCTACTGCTGAGTTAGCAAAACCTTCCTGAATGTCTGAACTGATATCTGCGACGATCATAAACATCTGCGGTATCTGTGTCCTATCCAGCCGACATCAGACTACCTCCTTCACCCTTTCTATTTCCTTCTTCTGTTTGAAATATCCATAAACCGTGAGGTTTTCGTCTGCCGGTGGTCTTTTGAAGAACAAGCTTGCGACATAACCCACGATTAAGACAATCAAATGGCTGTATACACCCAGCATGTATTTGTGCTGCGCAAAATTGAACCTGCCAAAATCCAACAGCAACGTCTTTTCACTACCGCCAAAGCCTATCGGAGTGGAAGTGAGCAAGGCATATGCGGTAAATAAGATACACGCAACGATCCCCACATAGAGTCCTTCTTTATTTGCCTTTCGGCTAAAAAGACCCAGAAGAAATATCCCTACGATTCCCGCCGAAAAAATGGCGTACAGCCCAAAAACCGCCCCCAATACTCCTTCTCCCTGCCAAAGCACATACAGCACCGCCACAAAAGCCGCCGCCAATCCAGCAATCAGGACCAGGATACGCCCTACTTTAAGTTTTTCGTGAGTGTTGCAGTTGGGATTAAAACGTTTGTAGTAATCTTCCACGCCTACTGCCGCCAGGCAGTTCATGTCTGAATCCAAGCTGGAAATCGCCGCCGCCGCCAAGGCCGCCAATACCAATCCGGTAACACCAGGCGGCAATTCGGTCATAATAAAATAAGGGAACACCGCATCCACCGTTGTGCCCTCTGGAAGGACGGAACCTGAAACCTGATAAAACACAAACAACAAGGAGCCGATCAACATAAACAGCGTCCATACCGGTACGCTTAAAAACACTCCCATATATGCGGCTTTCTTGGCTTCACGGTCATTTCTGGCGGTGAGATAACGCTGCACAATAGTCTGATCGGTACCGTACTTTTGGATGGCATAAAAAATCCCATTGACCACCATTACAATAAAGGTGAGCTGTGTAAAGTCAAAATCATATGGCCCAAAGCCGATTTTATTCATGTTGATGGCTTCTTCCATCACCCGCTGCGGACCACCTTCAGGTACCCAAAGCAACAGTCCCAAACAAAATAACCCACCACCGATCAGCAAAAAACCCTGAATTACGTCCATCCAGATCACCGCTTCAATTCCCCCTAACAAGGTCAAAATGATGATCACAAAGGTAAGCACCCCGATGACTATAAAGATATTGACATCCATCATGCTGCTCAGTGCCAAGCTCACAAGGTAAAGCACGGTTCCCATCTTCGAAAAGTGGGTCAGGACAAAGGCCAATGAGCTGTACAAGCGGGCAAAGAAACCAAAGCGTTTTTCAAAATACTCATAGGTACTCAGTCCAATAACTCTCCTGAAAAGTGGAACGATCACCCAGATCATGCATACCAGCACAATGGGAACCATCAGTCCCTGCACGAGCAAAATCCAGTTGGATTTATAGGCTGCACTGGGATAGGCCAGAAAAGTCACACTACTGATCAGCGTAGCAAAAATGGACATGCCAATGGCCCAAGAAGGAATTCCTCCTCCTCCAGCAAAATAATCCTCGCTGCTCTTTTGTCGTTTGGAAAAATAGATCCCCATATAAATCGTCCCCAAAATTGAGGCAATGATCAGCAAGTAATCTATCCAATGTAGTGAAGTATCCATATTTGGTTATTGGGTTATTGGTTATCCGAGCCCTGAGCGTAGTCGAAGGGTGGTTATTTAAGGTTTAATGGTTAAAATATTAGAATGTTTAAAGGTGGCCTCGCCTCAGCGGCACCGGTTAATCCATCATTTCTGATTCCTCATTCTTAATTTCTAATTCATCATTTCATTCCAGTGGCCGATCAGCATTTCAGCTTCACTATTGGTCAGTTCGGTCAGTGGTGGTTTCATATAAGCCTGGCACCATCCTTTCTGCTGTAGGAGTACTTTCAATGCCGCTAATGAGGTACCAAGGCTTCTTCCTCCTTGGTAGATTTTGGCTACCTCATCGGTCAATTCCTGATAGTGTAAAGCCTTTTCCTCATCCCCTTCCATTGCGGCTACATATAAGGCCTTGTACATTTCAGGCACAATATTACCAGTACTCGGTACAATACCATCTGCCCCTGTCCTGAGACTGTTGGCAGACTGGGCACCCCAACCACAAAAAAAGGAAAAATCCTCCCTGTCTTGGTATTGGTCGATCGCCGCATGCATCCTGGAAATGTCCCTTTCAGAATCCTTCAATCCCCAAATATGTGGATGATGGCTCATTTCCTCCACCACAGAGAGGGGAATGGACATTTGCGTCGTTGCCTTGATATTGTACATCAGCAGCGGCCCATTCAGGTGATCGGCCAGGCTTTCGAAATGCCACTTCATCTGGTCATCAGAAAGGATGTAATAGGCCGGCAAGGTGGCCACGATCGCATCTACACCGTGCTCTAGGAATTGGCTTCCTCTGCGATGTTGCTCTTCTACCAAGTTGCTAACCACGCCTGCATATACCTGCTGGTGGGCCGCTTTGGATGCCACGGTTGCCTTAATCATCTCGAGGCTTTCCTTCTCAGAAAAAGAAGCTGATTCACCGGTAGTCCCAAGTACTAGAGGCGAGATGTCATTTTTGGCAAACTCCTCCATAATCTTGGCCACTGCCCCTCTATCAATCTCTCTACTTGCTGTCAGTGGTGTCACCATCGGCACCACCACGCCTTGATATTGCTTTTTCATTTTTTTTTATTTCTGCATTTTGATATCAGGGAATTGATCCCCAATGATCCATTCATTGTGATGACCAGAGGGAAGAAGCCATCCACTCTTTGGAACTTGAGATTGCTTCATTCGGATATCGCCACATTCACAATAGCCTGCCCCGATACTATCGGGGACGATTTGTTAACCAGCCTTGGCTATGCCCCTGCATTTCGAGAAGGGAACTTATAACTCACCAACTTGGGTAACTTAGAGCGCCTCTCTGTTATTCCAATGTCTCGAAATTGGCAGTAATGAGCTTAGCGTTGTCCCACCGTCTCTGACGCAAGAGCACAAAGACTGTGTCTCCCGACTCAACCTTATATTTTTGCTATCTGCATTTTTACTTTGCTCTTTGCTCCAATCTACCCCCTCCACGGCGGGGAGGAATCTCAAGTCTCACATCTCAATACTCATGTCTATTGTCTCAAGTCTCAATACTATCACTTCACTTCTATACTATATTTTCCCGAACCCAAGGTATATGCCGGGTGAGAGGGATGTTCCGCTTTACTAACTGTTTTGGTATTTTCAGCCTTGCTTCCATTGATAAATACCTCCGCTGTTTTGGCCACTGGAAGTACTGCTGTAGCGCTTGTATTTGCGGGGATGTCAAAAAGGAATTGGACCTTGTCTTCTTCCTTGTTCCATTCCGAGGCAATGGTACCATAAATACTTTCATAGGTCGCCTTCACAAAGGTCATATCTCCCACCAGCTGTGGTTTTAGGAAGAAGTGTTTAAAGCCTGGCTGGGCAGGATCTGGCTGGATGCCTGCCAAATCCCGATAAAACCACTCTTCTATCTGGCCCATCATAAAGTGGTTCCAGCTGTTGCCCTTGCGGGGATCCCACTGCTCAGTGAGTGTAGTCAGCCCAAATTTGATCTGAAAACCATAACCGGGCGTGTCATAATGATTTTGCATTTTATACATCACCTCATTCAGCCCGTTCCTGGCCAATGTCTGATACAAATACCGATTGCCCACATCTCCCGTGGTCAAGCGATAACCCTTCGCTTTAATGTCCTCTACCAAATTTTCCAGCACCGCTTCCCGGCTGGAAGCATCTACCATGTCCAAGAACAACGGCACCGCATTCGAGAACTGGCTGCCCGTGCCATATTGATTGGTTTCAGGATCGAAGAATTCTTCGTTAAAGGCCTCTTTGACTGCTTCCTCCAGTCGACTATATTCGCGGTAATCCACCCCCTTTTGGAGCATCAGTGCTGCCTTCTTAAGCAATTTCACCCCAAAATAATAATGGGAAGTCGCCGAAAGTGCGATCGGGCTGTTTTTGGAATAACCTGCCGCATGTTCACCATAGTCATACCAATCACCCAATCCATGGGAAACAATGTGGTTATCAGCCGTAGTCCCTAGATAGTCTATATACTTTTTCATCACCGGATAGTACTCACGGATCAAGGAGCTGTCCCCATAATAATCGTAGTACATCCACGGCAGCACCACCGCAGCCACTCCCCATTCAGGAGAATCGGTAAAGTCACCACCAAAGACCACATATTCAGGGGCGATATTCGGCACCAGGCCGTTTTCCCGCTGGGCATCCGCTATGTCCTGCATCACTTTTGGCACCAGTTGGCTAAGATCATAATTGTAAAAGAGTCCGGGTCCGTTCAGGTGGGTTTCTTCCAGCCAGCCCAGCTTTTCCCGGTGCGGGCAGTCGGTGAATACGCTTTGCATATTACTTTTGATGGCATTATTGATCAACCAGTGCGCCTTATTGAAGATTTCATTGGAACTTTCAAATGTTCCTTCTTCTTTGGCATCATTGTAAATGAAATTGGAATTGATTTCTGTAATAGTGGGCCTTCCTTCCTGCTGCTCCTGGCCAGGCAAATTGACATTCTCCACCTGGACGTATTGGTATCCATAATAACTAAACCTCGGCTGCCAGGATTCCTCTCCATCGCCTTTGAGTGTGTACTCGTAGTAATGTGGCCCACCTGTACGCCCTTGGCCCACCAGGCCATTCTCTTTGATATGCTCACCGACGACCAGTTTTACTTTCTGTCCCTTTTCACCTTTCACTTTGATGGAAGGAAAACCAGCCAAATTTTGTCCCATGTCCATAACATAGGTGTTTGCTTCAGGTTCGGTGATCCCCTTGACGCCATATTGTTCCTGGATAAGCACGGGAGCTGCCTGTTGGGGACGGAGTTTTCCTTTTGGGGATTGCTGTAGCACTACTGGCTTCCAGCCTTGATCATCAAAGCCAGGCTTGTTCCAGCCTTCCTGCTCCAAGTTGGCATCATAATCTTCTCCGCCAAAAACACAATTAAATGTAATTGGACTTGCTGACCACTTCCAGGAATCGTCAGATGAAATCAGTTGCTCCCGACCATCAGCATAAGTAATTTTCATATGGAAAAAGAGCGTAGGAGGGCCAAAACTGATCAGGAATTTGGCGTAACGGTCACCAGAAACATTATACATGCCATTGCCCAGCAGCACGCCGATGACATGGTTACCATTTTCGAGCAGCTCGGTAACGTCGTAGGTATTATAATAAACGGTTTTATCATAGTCTGACCACAGCGGTGCAAATTCGCTTTTGCCTACTTTTTCCCCATTGAGGGATAACTCATAGTGACCAAGCCCACTGATATATACGGTGGCATTTTCGATCGCTTTATCAACTTTGAAATCCTTTCGCAGCTGGATACTCTGCTTTGCCAAAGGCTTCACCTTACGCCATTTTTCCTTGTTTTCCTCTCGGCGCATGTCAGGCTCATGGTAATTTCTACCCGCTGGCAATCCACTTTCTGCCCGGGTGATGGCTCCAATCCATTGGGCCTCTTTTTCCAACTCATATGGCGCCATCTCAAAAAAAGCCAAATCACTCCAATCCGAAGCGATACCTTCTTCATTCCAAACTTTCACCTTCCAAAAGTACCGTTCACCATTGATCAGTGGACCACCTTGGTAAGTGACAAACTGGCTCTGATCACTGGTGACCTTTCCGCTATCCCAAACTACAGATCCTTCTTCATCACTGGCTGAATGGGAGACGACCACCTGATAGGCCGTTTGGTGTGCACCGTTCTCCATTGAAGCCAGCTCCCAACCAAATCGTGGAGCCATCTTTTTGATGTTCATGGGATTTAAGTCCAGTTCCGTAGTGGATCGGGTGACCTGAAGAAGGGTGCCTTTAGGCCCTGCCTCACAACCAAATAGCAGCACGGCCGCTATCAGAAAAGATAGTAATCCCATACTAAAGATGGACCGTTGGGTATGTTTCGTACTTATTTTCAATTTTTTATTATTTCTGGTAACTTTTCTTTTATGGAATGCAGGCGAGATAAATTGGGCTGATCTCCACTGATTCCGTTTCTCCTAGCCCTGATGTATGGCCATCATTGTTTTTCCGATTCGCCGCGGCGAAAACTCAATAAACCTGCGTAATCCACCAAATTAGCATCATCTGCGTTCCAATTAAACGCTTAATACGTCACTAACGACTCC
The DNA here is from genome assembly GCF_006575665.1 of Echinicola soli. Classification (NCBI taxonomy): domain Bacteria; kingdom Pseudomonadati; phylum Bacteroidota; class Cytophagia; order Cytophagales; family Cyclobacteriaceae; genus Echinicola; species Echinicola soli. The sequence goes on along the minus strand of NZ_CP041253.1, from coordinate 1,325,571 downwards.
AAATAGAACACCGCTTCCGGATCTTCGTCTCCGGCATTGTCCAGGTCATAATCCTGATCGGTCGGTGTTTCTGCATTGGGGAAGTACCGCTGGGTACCTGTCCTGAACACCACCCGTTCCATGGCATCCAAGGGTGCAAAAAAGAGCTTTGGCCCTTTTTCTTTGCCGTTTACCTTGATTTGATAAAAACGCGTTTCAGTATTCAGGTCCAGCTCTACACGGTAACTTTCTCCTTTTTCATATTCGGTCAGTGTATTCATGCGGTAACCTGCCCGCGTTTTGAAGCGCCCGTCTTCATCAAAGATCAGCTCCACTCCGGGACGGCCTTTACCATCTTGGATTTCGATCTGGAATTTGCCATGATCATTTTGTCCCGGGATTACGGTAAATTCCACATGCATTTCCTTACTGGTCGGAACAATACGCTGTGCTTTGCCATAATCAAAGGGATCTTTATCCCGGAAAGTCAGGTACTTTTTACCATCCATTGCCGCTATTTCCGTTTTAGCCCATTGGGGGCTGTAGGTATTCCAAAGCCTCAATTCTTCGCCGGCAGACAGCTGGTCAAAAACTTCATTGGCATGACCTGCGGCCTCTGCGGTAATGGGTGTGGGTACTGAAGCTACCCAGATATCCTCCTTGTTCACACTATAGGTCAGCCACATTTCACCATCCGGAGGAGTACCGTTTCCTTCCAAGATCCCCCGAACGTATTGGGGCCCATAAGATTTATAGTTTCCCCCATACCGCATGGAGGTGATCTCTCCATGCACAAGCAGCAAATCAGTATAGTCAATTCCGTCTTTGCTGGTGGACACCGCCAAGGGCCACCGGTATTCGGAAGGGTTATAAACTGTGACATAAGCGCCATCAGATGTACGTTGTCCCCAAATTTTGGCATTACCATTTACGACGCCAGGGGCTCTCAATGGGTTATACTCCCAGGACTCTCCGCCATCATGGCTGATGCTGGTGAGGGCATGTTTCCAAAGTCCTACCACCCTGCCATCAGGGAGATGATAGTAACTAAATGCTTTATATTGTTTCTTCAGTGGAATCAATGGATCATCCCTGTCTGCTTCTTCCACCCACTGCTGCATCATCAGCGGTTTGCTGAGCAATTCCTCACAGGCGTTGATAAAGTCCTTATCCTTACTCGACTTAAAGAAAGGGTAATCGGTATTTTCTTCATTCCAGCCCTGATTATACCGGATAAAATGGATCGGTCCAAAACTCCCATCCTGATTGATCTCTCTTACTACGCGGCCAATACCGTTGCCGTCATTCGGCCCATCGTGGGCATCCATGGCAATGCCATAATAGGCCAGTGCCAAAAATTTACCATTATCTGCTACATAAAAACCCATTCGTTGGTGCATTACTGCATCCAGGTCTTTTGCCACCCCATCGTGGTCCTCCTTGGTCGTTCCATCAGGAATACGATAGGGCGGAAAAATCACCTCTGGCATTGTCCAGTCATGGCCATCTTCCGAAACCTGCAGAAGGGTCTGGCTCGGAGCAATGTGCTCACCAACCGGGTCGCTCAGGTATTCCATATAAAATTTACCGTTCCAATAGGCGATCATTGGAGCGTGGTTGTAGGTCCAGCCAAAGCCATCCCCTTTGTCAGGCTGTTCCCTATTGGCACGCATGGTCTGGACGGCGTGCACGCCGATGGCCGGCTTCAGCTGCCCATGGTGATAATCCACCCTGGAGAGTGTACTGCCACTGTAATGGAGCGTGTCCTGGGCGAATACCTGGGCTGAGGTGATGAATAGAAGGCAAAGAAAAATGGAGAGAAGGGCCAAAGGCTCGAACTTCACCGTCACGCGGCACAGCCGACGGGACAACGGAGGATTACAAATCCTGAACGGCTTCATTCCTTCGGAAAGGCCCTGGACAGACATCCGGAACAGTTTGCTAGCTAAGCCTTTTAATTGGAGATTGCCACGTCGTCCTACCGTCCTCCTCGCAATGCCGTCTGGGAAGCATGGAAATTCAGCATTTCCTGGCCTTCGTCCTTTATACTTCGTACCTCGTACTTCTATCTTCATACTCTTTACTATCTTCATTTCGTTTTCGCGTTGGCTTTTAGATTTTCCAGCACCTCTTTGGAAACCGTGCTGATGGTGCCGTGTTTATGTCCTTCGGGCAAGCTGATCTGGTCATCAATACCGGTAAAGGTCTTGAAATCAACGGTGCTGACGGCCTGATAGGTTTTGGCCCCATAGCTGTCAAAGTAAATCAGCCATTTCTCCCCTTCTTTCAGGACGGTAGGACCTTCGGTAAGGAAGTCAGAAAAAGGTGCTGAGTAATCCTCCCATGGGCCTAAAGGGGAATTGCCAAAGGCGACTTGAATATTCCTATTGGGCCGGGTATTGTCCTTCAACACCAAGACATAATCATCTTTCTTTCGCTTCACGATCACCGCATCAATCACGCTGAATCCAGGCTCCAAAAAGAGCTTGGTAGGTGTAAATTCCTCAAAGTCCTTGGTGGTGGTATAGTACATCCGGTGATTGTTACGCTCTTCCTCCTCGCCCTTTTCATAGCGGAAAGGGATCGTGGATGCCCAAATGATGATGTAGCGATCTTCTTCGTCATCATAAAAAATCTCCGGTGCCCAGACATTGACCACCTCTGGTTCATGGGACATGGCGGGGATGAATTTCTGCTCCGACCAATCGATAAAATCATTGGTGCTGGCATAACCAAAGCCATTACCGCCCTTCCAATCGGTGGTCCACACCATGTGATACGTCCCCTCCGGCCCTCTGACCACAGAAGGGTCGCGCATGATCTTACTTTTGCCTGCCTTTGGTGGAAGGAAGGGACCGCCCAGACTTTCCCAATGATACCCATCTTCACTGTAAGCCAAATAAAGCCCTTTGTCAGCAGGCTCCCTAAAGGAGGTAAATATGTAATATTCCTTTTCTGACTGACAGCTCAGAAAGCAGATTCCAGTCAATATTAACCCAATAACCCACCATTTATTTTTAAGTCTTTTCTTCATGTATTTCTTCGTTAAATCTAAATTTTTAAGGGTTCTTGATTCTCGTACAAGAACCCTCAGGGCGTTCTTTAAATCATACTGGGATTAAAAATCTCCATTATTCTTGTTTGGGATGTCTGCCCTGAGCGTTCGTCCTAGGGTGAAATCCCAAACAGTAAAAACCTGAGTTCGACTCATAATTAGCATCAAAAACGTCATTGCGAGGAGCTTGCGACGCGGCAATCTCGTTTTCAGATACGGGATCGCTTCACTCCGTTCGCGATGACGGTTTTATAATCGAACTGAGGTTAAAAGGCTACTTTTCTTTTGTTGTTTTTATTAACCATCCATGGGCATTAGCGGAAAGAAGATGACCCTAGGACGATCCGTGCAGCTAATGCCCTAATGCTTTGCCTTTTTATTACCGAGGGCTTCACCCATGGCTAAGATAATAACACCCCTTCGAGGTTATCAGTACATGTTTCCACTTCATTGCCAAGTACTTCGCCGTCCATCCGTCTTCTGATGTTCGACATGCCTCTGCCGTCTATGGAACCAGACACGGCTTTATAGACAGAAACCACCTCACAAGGCTTCCGAACTTCCTCTCCGCAGCGGCGGCTTTTGCCCCTCTTGGATCATCCAACACCGTTGTATCTCAAATCTAATGTCTAGCGTCTATTGGCTTGGTACTCCTTTCACCTCATTCCCCTTTATCACCGGCTCCTCCACATTGCTCCATTGGTTGTTTTGGATAAAGATGTCCATGCTCTTTTCCCCCAGCACCTTCAGGAAGTTAGGGGTGCTGGCCATTGGGAAATTATTGGTCACCAAGGCATTGCTGACATTGGTCATTTCGATCACAGGTCGGTCTGCATGGGGCTGGCGGCTTTTGATATTGTCCAATATAATGCCTTCCGTCTCCTCCACACTTACGGAAGGCCCCATCTCGGTGGTGATTTGCACATCATGCAGCTCTACATTGGTAGCAGTATGGATGGAAATTCCTTCTTTTGCCTCCATATTGATGTTAGAGAAAGTGATCTGATCAATAGGCATCTCTGGGATACCGAGTATTTTTCCCGCTACATTTACTTCGCTTCCTGTGACATTGGAAATATGAATGTTGCGGAAAGCGGGCGTTTCTTCCGTTACCGGTCCTTCCTTGGTGTCTTTATCATAAAAAAGGTTCATCACAATGGCTTCCAGCTGAATGTCCTTCATGACCACATTGTCCACCCTAATTTCTTCTACCACGCCGCCACGTCCTCTGGCCGCTTTCAGCCGGATCCCCCTGTCGGTGCCATCAAAGACACAATTGGAGATCGTCACTTTCCGGATACTGCCGGAAATCTCACTTCCGATCACCACACCACCATGCCCGCTGAGCATAGTGCAATTGGTGATGGTGACATTTTCGGTCGGGGTGTCCCATTTTCGGCCATCGATATCCCTTCCGGACTTGATCGTGATACAGTCATCACCCACGCTGATATGGCAGTCAGAGATGTGTACATTGCGACAGGAGGTAGGGTTGATGCCGTCGGTATTGGGGGAAGGCGGGTTTTCGATGGTAACCCCCGTGACAGTGACATTGTCACAAAAAGCTGGATTTACCGTCCAAAAAGGTGAATTCACAATAGTTACCCCTTCAATGCGTACATTTTTACAGCGGAAAGGCTGGATCAATGGTGGCCTGAAAAACTTCAGCCGCATGGTCTTTTGGTAATTGGGAGTAGTTTCCAGTCCCACATTGGCCTCTGTCCACATCTTTTGGTACTTGCTCTCCTTGAGGGTTTCGGGATCTGCCTCGTGGATGCGGTACATTTCCATCCACCAGTCTTTGCCCTGGCCATCTATCTTTCCACGGCCTGTAATGGTGATGTTCTCTGCCTCATACGCATAGATCAGCGGCGAAAAATTATTCATCACGGTACCTTCCCAGCGCATCTGCACAAAAGGCAGATAATGGTCAAAATTGGTGGAAAACCGCAACACTGCTCCCGCATCCAAGTGAAGAGTGGTATTACTTTTCATGTGAATGGCTCCCGTAAGGTAATCACCTGCCGGGAAATAAAGGGTTCCACCACCCGCCTCAGCAGCCTTGTCGATGGCATGTTGGATCGCTTCTGTACAAAGCTTCCCTTCATTGTTTCCGCCCACTTCCAAAATATTGGTCCAGCCGGAATTGGCAGCCGTCAAGGTATGGCTAAAAGCAAAAAGGCTTATAATAAACAATAACGTGATGTACTTTTTCATAGGTTATTTTGATACATGATAGGGGATTTGTAATCCCCATTATCGTGAGTTCCTGATTACAAATCAGGAACAGTGCTTGCATTAAGTCAGAGACTCAAAGTTTGTTATTGCCGGGGCAGAGACCCGGCAATAACAAACGGTCTCAATACTCACTATTGTAGACTGCCTACTTCATTCGTAATTTAACACCAAGACCCAGTCGTTGCCATCCTGCACCTTCCCGTCCGGTTTGAATTCCTTCACACCTTTGGCATCCACCTCACCGATTTCATTCATTTTACCATCTCGGGGATTAAACCAGCTGGCCGTGGCTTTTTCTCCCCTAATCACCTCCATGTTTACTTGAATAGGTCTGCCGGTATAGGTATAGATGAGGGCATACTTTTCGCCTCTAGTGGCAGCCAAATGGTCGTGTCTTTCACCTTGATTGGCAATCAGGGATTGGTCAGGTATACGCTCCAGGTAAGGGAATTGCAGGATCAGGTCTTTTAGGTAGTGCATCTGCTTGGCACCGGGATCATTGAGCGCATCTGTCCATTGTTTGGTATTGCCATAAGCACCCACTTCACCATCTTCTGGACGGTGCATCTGCATGACAGCACTGTGGCCATAGGTGTGGCCTGCTGCACCAGAAAATACTGCCCAGTACGCATATCTTCTTACTGCATCAGCATCCCAAAATCCTTCTTCAGGATCATGAAGCCCTTCCGGAATCCCTTCGTACGAAGGCTCTCCGTCCACTGTGGGCATTTTACGATCAAGTCTATAATCTGCCTGAACATATTTCCAATTGTCCTCACCATAGGCCCTTTCTGTATCGTCCTGATCGTACCGACGGTGGCCGGACTGAAACATGTGAAAGTCCATCCATGCCGCATCGGCAAACCAATCTGAAGACTGCATTCTCCCCCTTGGGTGGAAAGTGATCAGGTGGTTTTTGTCATTTTTATCCAAGGTCTCACCAATCGCATTCCACACATCAGTATATTCATTGCCAAAGGTGTCGCCTCCATTGAGCCAGATGACATTGGGACGGTCTTTGTAGCGGAGCGTTAGGAACTTGGCATATTTCCTGGCCTCCTCCACGGTCACGCCGCCATCCTTGACATTGGAACCCCAAACGGGAACCATGGCCATGTAGATGCCCTTTTTCTCCGCTTCTCTCACCAAGTAATCAATGTGATCCCAAAAATCATAGGCCGCAGAATCTGCAAAATCGCTTCCGGGTTGCGTCAATGGTGTGGCCACATTTTGGTTGACAAGTGCACTGTCGCCATAGGCATTCACGGCACCAAGGGTATGCAGGGTCATCACCTGAACGACATTATAGCCTTTTTCTTTTCGGTCTTCAAAATACTGTAAAGCTTCTTCCCTTTTCAGCTTATTGAACAACAGCCATCCGGTATCCCCCAACCAAAAAAAAGGCTCGCCACTGGTGGTGACGAAATAGCGTTTATTATCGGAAACTTTCAAGAAGGGCAGGCCCTTTGGAGCCTCTGCCGGTTTTACGGCAGTCTGTGTTTCGGTTTTATTACTTTGGCAGCCTAGTAAAGTGCCAACTACAAAGGCTGCGATGCCCAGTGTTATGTTGAGTTTCATTCTTGATTGGTTATTTGTTGAAAGGTTGTAATGTTTATAGGTTATGCAAGTTGCTTCATGCTCTCATGGCAGCAGCTTCTTTACTAATTTCGTTTCTAGGGGACTGTAAATTCCCGATATAGTTGTGCAGGGGCTTTGCCCCTGCACCATGAAAATTGAGTCTAAGACTCAACTTTAGCAAGTCCCGCGGTACAGTCGACGGGACAACAGGACAACGCTGGTATCTTCAACAAATCCCGCGTCAGAGACAGCGGGTTTTGAGAATAGTATATCCCTTTTACTTCTACTGCATTTTTACCCAAATCACCAAAGGGCCATCCGCTTCGATTGCTTGCCCTCCACTTGGTTCCTTAACCCGTATGCTTTTGATAATCCGTCCAGAAGCTGCATGGATGACCAATGCATCACCGTTTTCTGGCCACTGGATGCCAAATTCTTTTATGGTATTAACTGAATTACTGTGCGGTAGATAAATCAACACTTCTCCTTCCTCATTTTGCATCCACCAATTATCATCATCCTCATTTTTGAATTGCATTGTACTCAGACTCTCCTTCCAATCGGGATCATCCACTTCTGGTAAATTGGGCAATGAGCCTCCGGCAAAAAGCACTGCCCAGCCCATCCGACTGCCTGCGGGTGTGGAGTAGATTACTGCTTTTTCGGGGAATTTTTCGCGATACCTCCGGATTCCTTCGTAAATAGCTCCAGGAGTTTCTTTCCCTTGCTTCATTTTTCGCGCATGCTGACGAGGAGCCATGTGCTTCCCTCCCAAAGGAATGTAATCACCTTCCTCTGACGGATGCCAGTAACGAATATCGATCACGTCCACCAATTTGCTCCTTACCGGATCAGCTAAAATGGAATCCTGCACATCCTTGGTCGCACTCAGTGCGATCAGGGCATCGTTTTCTGTCTCAGCCTCCCACTCACCGATCACATCAAACCAGAATTGCGTGAAGTGCAATGGCCCTGTGTATTCGGCACTGGTAAACTGCAGTACATTGCTGTTATCAGCAAAATTGCTCAAACACTGTCGTATAAATTTCCGGTGCAACTCCCTACGCTTTGGATGGTCTACATCATAGAAATACTCATCCATAAAGATTCGCTTATCGCCAGCATAGGGAGGGGGTTCTGGAAAGCCGGTATCATTGATATTATTGGCTGCTCGCCAAGGAGCGTCTGCCCAGTGGGCTCCTGCCTCCAAGATGTTGTGCTGGAAGTAATTTTGGTGCATCAGTAAAATACCTTCCTGCTCTGCCAGGTCAGCAAACCGATCCAATCTATTCCAATAAAAATAACTGTACTTGGTCAAGTCGTATTTGCTCAACCTGTCCCAGGCTTCTCCTTGGCCACTTCGGGCAAAGGGCTGTTCGTAAAACGGCGGCCATACATCCGGATCAAGTCTCCTGACACGCTCATGATCATCCCTTCTTCGGTCGTACCAAAGCCCATAATTATGGTCAAGGGCCACACTGCCTTCAGCTTTCATGGTAGCCACTACCTCGGGAATCAAATCGGTATAGCCTTCCCCATACCTTCCTGGCACAAAACGCGTCACATGCGGACGTGCCCGCTCCACGTCGCGCGGGCGCAAGCTTCCCCGCCACCACTGGACGGATTGGGTCTGACCCGTCAAAAGCTGGCCTTTCCAGGTCAGTTTTCCATTCTTTATCGCCACACGGGGAGCAGTAGTTTTATCTGCTTTTTCTATATCAATTTTTAAATTGGAAATGGTCTTTGCTTGCGAAGCCTTGGTGTCGATGGGATTTCTTTCAGGAGCCTGACTAATCCATTCTTCCATGGTCAATAAAGGTTCCCTTGCCAAAATGGTCATCTCTGCTGCCTGCTCCACTGTGGGACTACTGGTCGGTTCGGATCCCACAGGCATCAAGAAAGGATCCAAAGGCAAACTGCCCAATCGATCTTCCAACTGTGCATAGTAAAGGCTGCGGGGCTTAACGTGGTTATTGGTTTCAATCCACTGGCCATTTCCCTCAAACTGCGCCCAAGCGCCAAAGGCCCAATTTTGCGCAGTAGGCGGGCTGTAATTTCGGATTTCGGCCGCATCGCACTGCCAGAAGACACTGTTGGCAGCCGTCCATCCGGCGCCACGCCCTTCTTGCATGCGGTTCGCAAAAACAAGGGCCTGGCCGTCAACCCTCACAATATCAAACAATACACCCGAAGCCCATCCTTGCTGGGCACCGCTAAAGCTATGGGGCAAGTAGGCCTTGCACTGCACAAAGGCATTGGGACCCGCAGTGGCCAACCCGGTGCTGAAATCGTGGTAACCATATTCCGAATAGCACCGCTGAAAAAGTGTCTGTTGTCCTTCGGTAAAAAAGGTGTTTCGGCGCTCGCCAGCTACTTCGGAAACAGGTGCCAAAGAACGGCAATCTTCCACGGTGATTCTTCTGCCAGTCTTAAAAACCGCCACGGCTGATCCAGCAAAATGCTTAAACTCCACTTGTCGCACCCATGCGTCCTGCACGTTTTCCATTGAGATGGCCGACCACCGGTGGTCTTCATCTTTTGGGTTAGACTGATCATAGGTGGACTGCATGGAAAGGTTCTCGATTCCCACATTTTCTATTCTCCCTGCCCATTGATAATCCAGCACATATCCTCCTCCATATTCTTGGTCGATAGCATTCGTCAAGGGTACATCCAGCGTAACTTTTCCATTGGCATTTTTTGTGACTGTTCTGTCCCAATATTGGTTATGTCCACCGGGTTTCCAACCTATCCATCCTGTCTCCCCACCGAATTCCTTCATTTCAAGCTCATCGATCCACGCTTGTGTGGACGGACGCACCACCATGACGTTGGTACCTGCTGAGATTTTTCCATCTACCGTTACTTCCTGGGCATTGACAGGAACGAAATCTTCAGTGATGTTCAGTGTATCGCCAAATTTGCGATCATCCTTTCCCAGTATGCGAACAAGGGTTTCACGGGTTTTGCCTGTACCGAGCAAGATCGTTTCTCCCTGGCCACTTCCCCTGAGCACTACACCGGATTGTGAAAACTGAAGCTGTCCAGCGACCCTATAGGTTCCTGATCCCAGCAAAACAGCTCCTCTAAAGCCATTTCCATCTGCAGAAAGCCCTCCAACATAATCTATCGCCGCTTGTATATGGGCAGTAGCATCTCCCTCGACAGGTGAAACCACTACTTTAACGGGCACCGTGGGAATTGCTTCCTCACTGGCCATAAACCCGCAATAGGAAAAATCCAGTAGCCTGTTGCCATGTTCATCTTTCTGATAATGAAGTTTTCCATCTTGGTGGCCAATTGGGTTTTCGTCCTGCCTTGCCATAAGCTGCGAAGACCAACATACCAAAAGGCCAAGTACCACAAAATTCTGGAAGAACCTTCTCCCAGAATTTTGGATACCTATCAAGCTTATATTATTGCTATAAAACTGTTTCACCTTTAGCTTATTGATTATTAGCGGCTTTTTGGCGCTCAAACATGTCCTTTTCAGCCTGCTTGAGGTCATAGCCTAAATCTGAGAGGTAGTTGGTGATCTTTCCTTTGTATTTGCCAAACCAAGCATGCTTGGCATGGGAAGATCCTGCATCCATCGCATGTTCCCTGGCCTCTGCCAACCAGTTCCATATCTTGTCCTTTTGCTCTTGCGTAAGGTCGGGCAACATCTCTTGGTACACTTTATATGTGTTTGGAGCCACTCCGTAGGTCATACCATCCTTTACTTGATCCACTTGCTCAGCAGTCAATTCAGAAGAAAGCTGTGCAAGGTACTTTTTGTGCAGTTTGGCCATGGACTTGTTGGCTTTCTTTTCAGCTTTATTGATTTTCTTTTCCTCCTTCTTACCATCATACATTTCCTTGGCCGCATCGATCTGCTTGTCGCGCTCGTCGTGGATCAGGCTGAGGTTTCTGTATTGTTTGGCAATATAATCGGTTACTTTATCGGCTTTTTGAATATCCGAAATGTCCATATTATCCACGATCTTCCTGGCCCGCTCATTGGTCACTTTCACATATTCCGGATCAAAGCCCTGGGCATTCGTTAATTGCGCCAGGCCCATCATCATCATGGCTGCAAACAGGAGTGATTTTATGTTCGTTTTCATCATTGGTTTATTTTGCTTTTTCTTCAGGAGGGATTTCTTGATCGTCAAAATGTGCCCTCCAAGGGTATAAAGTTTAGTTATTGTTCTACTCAAGTCTCAATACTCATATCTCACGCCTCCTATCTAAAATCTAGCGACTAACATCTTAATCCTGCAAGAGTCCGCCTTTCTTCGCCACTTCCAGCAAGGTATCGTGGTTGTTTTCCCAGTTGGTCCAATCTACTTTTTTGGTCGGGTCTATACCATTGAGGTATTTCTCGAGGTTGGTATAGCCATCTCCGTTGAGGTCTTTAATGGCGTCTGACGGATCATTGGGATCGAGACCATGTTTTTCTTCCCAAGCATCCGGGATACCGTCACCATCGGTTTCCTGATATGGCTGGCCTTGGTAATCTGGATAACCGCCCACTTGGTCAGGATGGACAATAATTCCCTTTTTGTACGAATCCTTTGGCAATCTTCTGTTGATAAATTCCGTTCCGATTTCCATTTCTTTCCCTTTCGGTGCATTGATTTTACCGCTTTTGACGGTCTTTACGATCCGCTGATCCACCGCATCCCGCTTGGGCAAAACAGCTCCGGCATTGTCCAATACAAAATCATAAGCTTCTTTGGCCGACATGATGTTTAGCGGTGCCATTTCGAATGGCTTGGATTGGCGCATATAAGCAAAATGCTTTTCCCTTTCTTCAGGACTAAGATCTCCCGGCTGCACGCCACCGTCCCAGTTGTCAGCGGTCACCTTTGGATTACCCTCTACGAAGTTTCCTTCCACATAAGCCCTGCCAAAGGTCTTGGGATCCAAATAGCCGGACTCTGGTTTGATGATCCGATAGCGGATGGGTTTGTCTTCGGGAGTCATCGGCCCCGGCTTGTAGTAGTTATTGATGATATTGAAAAGGGACCGATAATCGCCGCCATCCACGGATCGGTTCCACCAGTTGAAGAGCACATTATTCACAAAGGTGAAATCTCCATACATTCCTACTGATGGGTTTCGGGAAATGTTATTGGCCCATAGGTTTCGGATAAAGGTGCTGTTCAGTCCACCAATGGTGCTGCCAAAAGCGTGGTTATAGGTATCCAGTCCTTCGGATGAAATGGTATTTTGGATGGTAATATTTGCCGCGGGCAATTTCTTTCGATCAGAATTTTCATTGGCCGTAAACATATTGCGGTACATGGAGATATTTTCATCCAGACCCCAGCTCACCGAACAATGGTCAATGATGACATTGCCCATGGGATCACCGCTCAGCGCATCGTCTCTGCGCGTCACGTCAGTAGCCCCTCTTCGGAACCTCATGTGCCGGATGATCACATCATGTGTATCCACTGCAAAGGTCTCACCAGCCACACAAATTCCATCTCCAGGAGCTGTCTGCCCAGCAATAGTAACATAAGGAGCCCTGATGCTGATGGCTTTTTTCAGTTGGATGATACCAGCTACATTAAATACGATGGTCCTGGCACCGCCAGCCTCACAGGCTTCCCGGAGGGTTCCCGGGCCACTATCTGCCAAACTGGTCACGACGAAGATCTTCCCTCCTCGTCCTCCAGGGGTATAGGCACCGCCACCTTCAGCTCCAGGAAAGGCAGGAATAGCTGCTTTCACAAAGTCCTTGGGATAAGAAGCCCAGCGCATGTAAGGCCTGCCTTCTGTGGCTTCTTTTTGGATGGTAGGGTAGATTTCGTCCCACACCTTCTCCAGCCTTGCTTCTTCCAAGGCCATCATGGAATCGGTTTTGGACTGCATGGCCGGTGGGATTTCAGGGTATTGGGCAAATGCTTCCATGCCCAATAGTGCCGATACACCCATCATGATCAAGCTTTTTTGCCAAAATGACTTTTTCATAGCCAACATGTTCAGTTAATTTTAGGTTTAGAGCAGTAGCTTAACAAAGCGATGCCGATTGTTAATATTGCAAGCCAAAGAAAGCCGGCGATACTGTAGGAATTCCTTAAATTGCTTATGTAAAGTTACTTAATAAGGTAGCGAAACCTTCCTGAACTATCCTGCTAAAAAGCCCACATTGCGCCTGAATGGGGATATTATCTACCTGAAAAGGGATATTGGGAGCATGAAGATGGAGCGATAAAATTGATTGGATTAAACCATCAATGTTTTCTTTAATGAGGCTGTCCTATAAATCAGTCCCCCCTCATCACGGCGAAACGAAGTGATCTCGATGTACCTCAATTGCACGCAATAAGGCGATTGTACTTCCCTGATTATAGTTGACCGGATTAATTATTAGATTTCATTGTCAAACATAGTAACAATTGGTCTTTCCCTAGATGAAAGTTTTGACCAATTCCTTTCAAACCTTCCCAAGCCTTTACCCATTATTGGTTATGACGGGGCCGTGCCCAGGCAGGGACTCAATGTTTCTTAGTACAGGGGCAGAGAACCAGCACAACCGCGTCTTAGCGTTGTCCCGCCGTCTCTGACACGGGAGCACAAAGACTGAGCCTCCCGACTCAACCTTATGTTTTTGCTATCTGCATTTTTCTCTTTGCTCTTTTCTCCGATCTACCCCACCTAACCTCCCCCGTCACGGCGGAGAGGAACATCCGTACTCATGTCTCACTACTTGATACTTACATCTAGCTACTTCCACCTTGTCCAGCCTGAAAATCAAATCGTAACCATTTTTCCCTTATCTTCGAAACAAAATGAGCTTTTTGCTTGTTACAGACCAAACGAAAAGAAACTATGACCTGGAAAGCAATTGATCACCTCGAGCAAATCCAAAAAATCAAAGAAGAAAGCAAAAACCAACCGGTGCTGATCTTCAAGCACTCTACCAGCTGCAGTATCAGTGGAATGGCCTGGAACCGGCTTCAGCGCAATTGGAAAGAAGAAGACTTCGCAAAAGTCCGTCCATACATACTTGACCTACTGAGCTACAGGGAGATCTCCAATGCCATCGCCCAGGAGTTTGCGGTGGATCATGAGTCCCCCCAGGTGATCCTTCTTAAAGACGGCATGGCTTATTATGACAGCAGCCACATGGGCATCAATTACCAAGATATTATCGATATGGTTTAAGTGTTTTAAGGCTGGTTACCTTTACCTATATCATTGGGAAATTCAAAAAACCTGAGGATGGAGGCCGGTCTGGCCGTAGAGGATTCGGGCCTCCACGTGGCGGAGCGAGAAGTTGGTAATACCATAAATAACAAATCATGTAGGGGAATCCCCTTCTCGCTTGATGTCGCCTTCCTCAATATGGAAATAAGCAATATCAGCTTTGATATCCTGCATGATCTTTTTGGTGCGCTCAGGACGGGCGTCTGTGATAAATAACTGCCCGAATTCATGATGGGCCACCAATTCCATCATTTTACCTATGCGGAAATCATCCAACTTATCAAAGATGTCATCCAAAAGCAGCAAGGGCTTGGTACCCGTTTCTTCCTTAAAAATCTGAAACTGGGCAAGCTTTAGCGCGATCAAAAAGGACTTCTGCTGGCCTTGGGAACCAAATTTTTTGAGCGGATAGCCATCGATTTCAAAGACAAAGTCATCTTTGTGAATTCCCGCATTGGTCCGCTTCAGGATCAGGTCCCGCTGGAGACAACTGTAAAAGTGCGCTTCAAAATCCGTTTTCTGGCATTGGCTTTCATAACGGATCTCTACGGTCTCCCGTTTTCCTGAAATCTCCGCATAATGGTGAAGGAGATAGGGCTTAAAGCGATCAATAAAGGCTTCTCGCTCCTGATAAAGCCATTTTGAAAGCTGGATCAGTTCCAGGTCATAGGGCTCCAGTAGACTTTTGTCCATCCTATTCTGTTCCACAAACTTCTTGATCAGGGCATTTCGCTGCTTCAGAAAATGCTGATACCGCACCAGCTTGCCAAGGTAATTTTTGTCAAGCTGTGACAGTAAGGTGTCAAAGAATTTTCGCCGCTCCTCACTTCCTTCCTTGATAAGGGAGGTATCATCCGGCGCAATCAACACCACCGGCAAAAGCCCAATGTGCTCACTCATTTTATCGTAAGCTTTACCATTGTTAAGGACTTGCTTCTTCTTTTTGGCTTCCAGGATGCACTGGATTTCCACTGATTTTCCCGCCTTGTCAAAATCCCCCTTCATCGAAAAGAAAGCTTGGTCGTGCCGGACATTCTGGATATCCACAGGGTTAAAGGCACTTTTGGTCAGGGACAGGTAATGAATGGCATCTAGCATATTGGTTTTTCCACTTCCATTGATGCCAAGGAAACAGTTTATTTCAGGGCTAAAAGCTACCAGGGCCTTTTCATAATTTTTGAATTGGATTAGCTGGAGGCTTTTTAAGTGCATAGGAGGCTTTTTATTTTACTTATCAGTACAAATGTAAGGAGAAGCGTGTTTTATGAAAGTATTTCTTTTTATGAGTGTAAATGCTGAGTAGCTAAAAACCCATGCCGACAAGCCAGTATTTCTAAAGCTCCAAGCTCTTTTGATAGGTTTACCAGTACTTTCCCAATCGATTAACCCTACTGTAATACAGAAGGTTACGCATCTAATCATGAGGCCGGGACATTGTGCCGTGAAGAAAAGCCCTTTGATGTTAGCTGGATTTTAGTACTTCATTTATAAGCTTATTCTTTCAATTTTAAGTAAAATTTACTTTTTTTTGCTTAGTTTAAGCATGTTCACCTACCATCACACACTTTGGCTCAGAATTTGATTCTTTCACTCTTATAATGAAACAACTAATATCAAAAACCTTCTGTCTACTTGTAGTTGGGATGATCTTTTTGGGGTCATCAGCTTGGGCGCAGCACGACGATTCCAAGGAAATTGCCATTTCCATTAAAGCAGGTTCCAGTAAGGATCTGGCGGCTTTTTTTGATAGAAATGTAGAATTAAGTATCAATGGAAACGAGGGAGATTACTCCAAGAATCAGGCAGAATTGGTCATGCGGGATTTCTTCAAGAAGTTCACACCTAGCGACTTTGATATTGTGCATCGGGGAACTTCCGGTAACCAGATAGAATATTTTATTGGCACCTATGATAGTACTGGCACAAAATTCCGCATCCTGATCAAATGTAAAAAAGATAGCGACGGCTGTTCCATCTACTCTCTGGACATTACCAAGGAGTAATGTCCTCTCATCACCATATTTCTACTAAATAGCTGGGAAGTTGTTCCCGTTAAAGGCCTCCCTTTCTCGAATTTTCTTATTTTTACGGTGTGAAAGAAAACTACTTAACACGGGAAAATCTGGAAGCATTTATCCAGTCTGCCTTTAGGGAAGACGTTGGGGAAGGAGATCATTCTACCCTTGCCGCGATTCCCAAAGACAAAGAAGGCAGCGCTCAATTATTCATTAAGGAAAACGGAATCATTGCCGGTCTGGAATTGGCTGAGCTGATTTTTCATTCTTACGACAAGGAACTGGAAGTGCAACTCCTCTTGGAAGATGGGCAAGAAGTAAAGAAAGGGGACATTGGCCTTAAGGTCATGGGCAAAGCAGCTTCCATACTCACCACCGAAAGACTGGTGTTGAATTGTATGCAGCGAATGAGCGGTATTGCCACCAAGACCCACCGATTGACCAAGCTTATTTCCCATACCAATGCCAAGTTATTGGATACCAGAAAGACCACGCCAAACTTCCGGATGCTTGAGAAGTGGGCAGTGGCCATTGGAGGAGGAGAAAACCACCGTTTTGCATTGTATGATATGGTCATGCTCAAGGATAACCATATCGATTTTGCGGGCGGCATTGAAGCTGCTATCACAGCGACCAAAAGCTATCTTAAAGAAAACTTGCTGGATCTTAAAATCGAAGTAGAGACAAGAAACCTTGAGGAGGTAAAAGAAGTTTTAAGAGTAGGAGGGGTAGATGTCATCATGCTGGATAATATGCGCTATGACATGATGCGAGAAGCCGTCACCCTTATCGGGGGCCAAATGCTTACGGAAGCATCCGGCGGTATTACCGAAGAAACACTCAAGGATGTCGCTGAATGTGGCGTGAACTATATTTCTGTAGGTGCACTTACCCACCACGTCAAAAGCATGGATATCAGCCTTAAGGCTGATTGATATTTTTCTGGAAACTACTAAAACACCATGAAAGTCGAAAAGCAATTTATTCAGTGTCTGGTCGTACATAAGCCTGATGAGGGTTACCGACTTAGCCACCAAATTCACCAAGCATGTATAGAAGCCAAGACAGTGGCAGTTTTGCCCTCATGGGATGATGCCATCCAATACCTCAGGGATGGAAACAATGCAGACGTGATTTTGGGGAGTTATGAGCTTACCGATCTGCATCCTTCTGTTTTTGATAAAATGAATAAGTTTATCCCCATCGTGTTTACCTCTGCCAAACCTTTTGTGACCGAAAAAGCTTTTGCGCTCAATTGCCTTGATTTTATCAATGAAAATTGCTCTGATGAGCGCTTGACCAAGACATTTGAAAAATTCAAATTACTCTATCCCAAAGCTAATCCTGGCGAAGAAAAAGCAAAGCCAACTGAAACTGGCTCATCCCAGAAAACACGTTTCCTAGTAAAATCAGGAGAACAACTCTTCCAAAAGAACCAGGAAGATGTCGCATTTTTCTTGGCAGAAGGGGGCCAAACCTACTTGGTGGAGATGGTAAGCGGCGAGTATTACCTTATGAGCAATAAGTTGATGGACCTGGAAGAGCAGCTAGACCCCAGCCGATTTTTCAGGGTCAATCGCAGTATCATCCTAAATGTAAAAGCTATCGGGGCTATAAAAAAACACGTAAATAGCCGGCTGAAAATCACGCCTAAAGTCGCCTATAACGATGATATCATCGTCAGTCGTGAAAAGGTAAGTAAGTTTAAGAAATGGGTAAGCCAGTAGTAATGAGGGAATAAATGGGAGTTCGGCTTATGGCTTCGGCTGCCCCGACGTAGTTGATAGAGGGTCATGTGAAAAAGTTGATGGGGGATTAGGGTTGGTTCCGATAGCACGCAGATGGCGCAGATTAATAAGATTTGCGCTGATTTTTTTATGATGGAGCACGCATTCCTATTGCTAAATTAAAGAGAATTATGCTTACCAAAACCACCTGGAAATCTCTCATCCCCCAGAAATATTGCTTGGTTCTTGATAGATTGAGGGATTACAATGGAATTACAAACATTTAAAAACTTCCAACTCCCCATTTCAATTAAAAAGCCCACCTCCAATGCTGAAGATGGGCTTTCAAAGTGTTTAGTAGCTATTCCGGCTTTGTAAATAGATCATTTTGTAATCACACCAATTTCTGCAAACGAAGCCTCCTTACCGTCCAGGGTTTTGCTGGCCTTTAGCCGGATAAATTTTGCATTTTCAGTACCAAAAGTGATTTTCTGCTCAATGGGGCTTGCGGCAATATTGCCAAATTCCCCTTTGCGGACCGTCTTCCAGTTGCCTCCATCGGTGCTTATGGCAAATTCATACTGCTGAATCACACCAGACATGTACCTGCTTTGCATCGGCATGTATGTAAAGCCTTTAAGGTCTACGGCAGCTCCCAGATCAATTACGACTTCATTATTTTTACTGGTGTAGTTGGTATGGAGATTTTCATCAATTGCTTGATCCGCCTTATCGGCTCCATTTATCACTTTCCAGTTTGCCTTGGCCAGATCAAAATCCACACGCCCTACTTCACTGGTCTTTCCTGAGGCTTGGTCAATGACAATTGCCTGGACGGTCTTTGGTGTGATCACCTCAAAAGGTGATTCATACTTTTTACTGTCCTTGCCCGGCGTGCTGCCATCAGTGGTAAAATAAATATCTACCCCTTGATCTGCTGCCTCCAAGCTCACCATTCCCGACACAGAACGAGAGATTTCAGGAGCCATAACGACCTTTGGTGCATTGAAGATGCCTATCTCGCTGATGGTCGGACAGGCCTTGGCATCCGTAACGGAAAACCGCACTGAAGTGGCCGTCACATCAGGAAATCTCAAAATCCTCTTATAGCCAATAGTGGTCTCACTGGCAATTTCCTCCCAGCCGCTTTCAGTCTCTACCTCCACGGTAAAGGCCTTCACACGCTGCCCCAAGGCAATATATTCCTGTGCCAGAAAGCGGTTAAATGTAGTAGGCTTATCGAAGGTCACTGTAAGCGTTCCCGAAACAGTACCATCAGTGGTGGCCCAATAAGTGGATTCATCATCATCCATGGCCATTGCTGCTCCATACCCCTTGCCTCGCGTTTCGGATGCCGCTATTTCGCCTTTTTCACTCGCCAAATTATGTGCAAAATCCTCCTTGATCTTATCGGCCAATTTCTGTACTTGCTCAGCATCCTTCTCATGGATCAGGCCTCTGCGATCCACCGGAAAATTGAGCAAAAGTGAACCGTTTCGGCCCAAACTTTCATAATATATATCGAGGAGTTTTGGCAGAGATTTTACCTTATGGTCTTCATAAGGGTGATAGTACCAGCCTGGACGAATGGAAACATCCACTTCAGCTGGTACCCAGTGGGTGCCATCTTCCTGACCCGCCGAATATTCAGAAGCATATTCCGGCATACCGCCGTACACTTCGTCCCTCTTGAGATTGGACCAAGTAGTTTTATAAGCATGGCCTTCCTCGTTTCCCACCCAGCGAATGTCCGGCCCACCATCGGAAAAGATCACTGCATTGGGCTGGAGTTCACGGATGATGCTATAGGTGTTTTCCCAATCATAATAGTTCCTTTTGTCCACACGGCGTTCTTCATTGGCTCCGCCATAGTAGCCGGTACCGCCATTGGCACCGTCAAACCACACTTCAAAGACTTCCCCATAATTGGTCAGGAGTTCTCTTAGCTGCGTCCTGAAAATATCAATATATTCCGGCGTTCCATAATGGGGATTGTTTCGATCCCAGGGCGATAGATACACCCCAAACTTCAGCCCATATTCCTTACAGGCCTCCGAAAGTTCCTTGATCACATCGCCTTTTCCGTCTTTCCAAGATGAATTCTTTACAGAATGCCCGGTAGTAGCTGTTGGCCAAAGGCAAAAACCATCATGGTGTTTGGCGGTAATGATGATGCCTTTCATACCGGCATCTTTGGCCACTTTTGCCCACTGCCGACAATCTAGCGCTGTAGGATTAAAAGTCTTGGGATCCTCATCGCCCATACCCCATTCCATATTCGAAAAAGTGTTCATATTGAAATGCACAAAGGCGTAAAATTCCAGGTCTTGCCATGCCAACTGCCTTTCTGAGGGCACCGGTTGTACAGGTGCAGGAGGAGCGGCTTCCTTTTGCTGGCAGGAAAAGGCTACCAGCAATAATGCTAAATACTTCTTCATGGTGGGTTTTATAAAGGTTCAACTACCAATATAAGGATTTGTAAAGTATGAATCATAAATTTTACCCGACAATGAAAATTTCAGACAACAACGTGCAAAAATGGTATCAGATAGGCTCGTTGGGGGTTCTCTTTGCTCCAACCTACCCCACCTAACCTCCCCGCCGCAGCAGGGAGGCAATTTGTCTCAGGTCTCAATACTCATATCTCATTACTTGCTACTTTTTCTTACTGCTTCGTCATGTAAATTCCTTATCTTTGCTGCCTTAAACAATTAAAAACTCATGAGGCTTTATTCCAATACGGTCAAAGGTGTGGTCAGTGCCATAGAAGAAATCTTTTATAACCAACAGTATGCTGACAAGGTGATCGAAAGAACCTTGAAATCCAATAAAAAGTGGGGTGCCAGAGACCGCGGTTTTATCGCCGAATCTGTATATGAAATGGTCAGATGGTGGCGATTGATCAATGAAGTAAGCCCTTCCGAGGACCTTTATCACCTATTTGGAACGTACTGGTTGCTGCAGGGCAATGTGCTTCCACCCTGGCATGAATTTGAAGGAGTAAATGTCAATGCGGTAAAAAGAAAATATGAAGCCCTCACTTCCCGTGGGGCACTCCAATCCATTCCCGACTGGCTGGACGAAATGGGGGCTGAACTGCTCGGTGAAAAATGGGACGATGAGATTAATGCCCTGAATGAACAAGCTCAGGTGGTCCTCCGGGTAAACACGCTCAAAACCACCCGTGAAGCCCTAATGAACCAACTCCAAGAAGATGGTGTGGAAACCTATGCTCCAAAAGGCTATGCCGATGCACTGGTATTGGCCAAACGCCAGAATATCTTCCGCAACCCTGCTTTTAAAGAGGGTCTTTACGAAATCCAGGACGCCTCCTCCCAATTGGTCGCCAACGCCCTCGGTGTGGAACCAGGCATGCGTGTAATCGATGCCTGTGCCGGAGCTGGTGGCAAATCCCTTCATTTAGCCACCTTGATGGGGGATAAAGGCCGGGTCCTCTCCATGGATATCGAAAGCTGGAAGCTTAAAAACACCAAGCTGCGGGCAAGGAGAAATGGCATCAGCATCATCGAAACCCGAACCATCGAGGACAACAAAACCATTAAGCGTCTCAAGGAATCCGCCGATCGGCTATTGCTGGATGTGCCTTGCTCCGGTCTGGGCGTGCTCAGAAGAAACCCGGACACCAAATGGAAGCTCAGTCCAGAATCCATTTCCAATGTGCAATTGATCCAGCAGGACATCCTCCAAAATTACTGCTCGATGGTCAAGCCAGGCGGCATCATGGTTTACGCTACCTGCAGCATTTTGCCCACTGAAAACCAGCAACAGGTCGAAAAGTTCCTCCAATCAGAAAAGGGACAGGATTTTCAGTTTTTGGATGACCAAAAAGTACTGGCCCATGAAAGTGGATTTGATGGCTTTTACATTGCTCGCCTGCAGCGCAAATGAGACAATAAACCGTCGAAAGAATAGCATTTCATCCCATGAAAAATTAATTTGTACCAAATTTATTCGGACCATCAATAAAGCAGGAAATTGCCAGGATTCTTTGATACCAAAATTGAGTTTCTAAAAGGCGTCGGCCCCCAAAAAGCAGCATTGCTTAATAAGGAGCTGAACATTTTCACCTTTGGTGAGCTCCTGCAGCATTACCCTTTCCGATACGAAGACCGCACCAAGTTTTACAAGATCAACCAGCTCTCCGACCACTTGGAGCATGTGCAGGTCATCGGCAAGATCCGGCGGCTGGAAACCATCGGAATGGCCCGTAAAAAACGGCTTGTGGCCCATATCGAAGATGAAACGGGCGAGATGGAACTCACTTGGTTCAAAGGCATTCAGTGGGTAGCCAAAAAACTGGTTCCCGGTGGTACCTACATCTTTTTCGGAAAGCCCAACCGCTATGGCAGAAAATTCAGCATCGCCCATCCGGAAATGGAACCACTTACGGCTGCCCAGGAGGAAAAGAGCTTCTTTCAGCCCGTCTACCCCACCACCGAAAAACTCCGGGCCAAATACCTGGACAGCAAGGGGATTTCCCGCATCATGGACATACTCGTCCAGAATGCCTATCCCCAAATACTGGAAACGCTCCCTGTTTCCGTCATCGGGCAGTTTAACCTCATGGCCAAAAAGGATGCGATCCGACAGGTCCACTTCCCCGATGACCCCGAAAAGCTAAAACGAGCGAGGTTTAGGCTGAAGTTTGAAGAGTTTTTCTTCGTCCAATTACGCTTGCTAAAACTAAAGCTTACCCGCACCGAGAAATACCGCGGCCAAGTACTCGGCCAAACGGAGCTTGTCGGCAAATTCTACACCGACCACTTACCCTTCGATCTGACCAATGCCCAAAAACGGGTGATCAAGGAAGCCTTTGCGGACATGCGCTCCGGCAAGCAGATGAACCGTCTCATCCAAGGTGATGTGGGCAGTGGGAAGACCATTGTGGCCTTTATCAGTGCCTTGATCGCCATCAGCTCCGGCACGCAAGCTTGCCTGATGGCCCCAACGGAGATTTTGGCCACGCAGCATTTTGAAGGGTTGAAGGAATTTGCAGACATGATGGGATTGCGTATCGATCTCCTCACTGGATCTACCAAAAAATCGGCAAGAACCCGTATCCATGGTGAATTGCTCAATGGCCAGCTGCATATCCTGATCGGCACCCATGCCCTGCTTGAAGACGTGGTGCAGTTCCATAATCTCGGACTCGCCATCGTGGATGAGCAGCACCGCTTCGGCGTGGCCCAGCGGGCAAAACTATGGGCAAAAAACCCAAAATATTACCCCCATGTCCTGGTCATGACGGCCACGCCAATCCCCAGGACATTGGCCATGACCCTTTATGGTGACCTGGACATTTCGGTCATTGATGAGCTTCCCGCTGGCCGAAAGCCCATCCAAACGGTCCATCGATACGACAAAGACCGGCTGAAGGTCTTTGGCTTTATGAAAAAGGAAATCGAACTCGGCAGGCAGATCTATGTGGTATATCCACTGATAGAAGAATCCGAAAAAATGGATCTTAAGAGCCTAATGGACGGCTATGAAAGTATCCAGCGGGCATTTCCACAATACCCCACCAGCATCGTCCATGGCAATATGAAACCTGCTGATAAGGACTTCGAAATGCAGCGCTTTGTTAAGGGCGAGACCAAAATCATGGTGGCGACCACTGTGATCGAAGTGGGTGTAAATGTCCCCAACGCTTCTGTGATGGTGATCGAAAATGCCGAACGGTTTGGGCTCTCCCAGCTCCATCAGTTACGTGGACGGGTAGGTCGGGGTGCAGAACAATCCTACTGTATCCTGATGAGCAAATACGAACTGTCCAAAGACAGCCGTGTACGGCTGGATACCATGGTCCGCACCAATAACGGCTTTGAAATCGCAGATGTAGACCTGAAGCTCCGCGGCCCTGGAGACCTTATGGGCACCCAACAAAGCGGTGTGGCTGACCTGATCATCGCCGATCTCAGCAAGGACGCTCCTATCCTCACCATGGCCCGTGATGCCGCCCAACAGTTGATTGCAGAAGATCCGGAAATCACCCTTCCACAGCACGCCATGGTCCTCCGCCAAATCAAAAACCAAAAGAAACACGCTGTCAATTGGAGCCGGATCAGTTAGATGGGGGTAGGAGGTTTGAAGGTTATAAAGCTAGAAGGTTGAAAGGTTTAGATCCGGATGCTAAGTCTTAACATTCAAATTTAAAAACTGAAACTTATATGCCCGCTCAATTAAACTCCCCGATATGCCAAAGTACTCCTGCGGGATCATGAATAAAAAATTCATTCCCCCAGTCATTCTCAACGATTGTAGATACTTTTACGCCAGCAAACTGCTTGTCCAGGCTCATTTCTTTGATCTGCTCAAAATGTTGTAGCAAGTCATCAACCTCTAAAAATACCATCGAATTTTCCGCCCATTCTTTCACATAGTAATCCTGCAAATAGAAGCTAAGCCTGCCTAAGGTAAAAAGGGACATTTTTGACGAAATGGGACGTTCCTCAAACCCCAAGGCCAAATAAAATGTGCGTGAAAGGTCAAATTCCTTTGCACCGATGAATGTCCTGATGGATTTAGCTTTGTAGTCCATTGTTATATCGATTATCGTGAATAATAAAACTTCAGCTGTTCTCGGTTTTAAGTTCCGTGAGACAGCTTCTATATTTAAACGTCTTCAGGTATGATTAAGGATATTCATATCGTAAAACTACCGCTTGTATTTCCCTTTTGCTTCGCTCATCAGTTTGTAATAATGTTCCTTGATCAGTGGGGTTGGATACTGGCAGAGGTAGATATTGGTGCCGTTTTCTCGGAAATAGGGATTGTCAATGGTTTTCACCAGCTTTACCTTTTCGAAAAAATCGTTTAGCATGGCATTGGAACCGTCTTCATCCCCAGGATCGTGATCCACTAGAATGAAATATTCTTTCTCCAAACTATCCGGTGACCATAACACAAAGCTCCCAACGGTACACATCGGCTGTGGAATACCAACTGACTTGCCATAAAACATCACGGATCCAGCCTGGGCGTAATTATTGCAAAAAACATCACAGTTGTTCCGATTTGCTGAGCCCAAGCCTACATAAATATCCCTGACCGTTTCCCCTATTTCCTTCCAGCCTGTCATGTCGGCCAAGTCCTGAGGCAGATCATATTCTTTTCCATCCTCCCAACGATGCTTTTCCTTTCCGGCCACTTTTTCAACAGTCATAAAGGGAATTCCTCCAAACGAAAGGGATTGGTACAGCACAAAAATCATCCATGTCACCAAGAAAACCGCTATCGGTCGTTGGTATCTTCGTCCATACTTTTCCACATAAAAAGCACCAAAGGAAAATAAGACTGGATAAATCCCCAAGGTGTAATAGGCCTTTCCACTCCCTGCCATAAGCAATCCCAGCAACAACAAAAACATTAAACCAACTATTCTATACTGCTTTTCCTTTGGATAAAAAAGCAATAAAATTAAGGAACCAAACCAAAGGAAAATAGCCTGGAGGTTCATCAGTAGCTGATCGACAAAAAAACCCAATAGCTCCACATGTACCAGTTGAGTTTCCCTCAGCTCCTTCATGTGCATCATCACAGGCCAATTATGCTGATATTGCCAAACCAAATTTGGCGAAATGATCACCAAAGCCAGGGCTACCCCGATGGCAAAATAGGAACTGCAGTATAACCTTCGATGGGCAGTTAAACTCAGCCCCACCAGAAAAGCCGCAAAGAAAAAAAGGATCGAGTATTTATTCAAAAATCCCAACCCAAATACCACGGACAGCCAAAGCCAGTATTTAGGATTATCTCTAATGATCATCCGTAAAATCAACCAAGATGACAACAGCCAAAAAAAATGGTTAAACGTAACGGGTTGAAACAGCGTATTGGAGTGCAGAAAGGAAGGCGAAAGCAAATAGGCCAAACAGGCCAATGAGATGGCCAGCCATTTACCCCCCAGTTCCTTCACCGAAAGTCCCACTAGCCCCACATTGGCAGCACCGATCAAGGCGGGAAAAAATCGCAGGGCAAAAACGGTATTACCAAAAAAACTCGTCGTCACCTTACCCAAAACTGCAATGAGCGGAGGCACAGCGATGAAGCCCCAGTCCAAATGCTCGCCCTGTGCATAGTACAGATAGGCATCCCGGTGCAACTCATAGTTTTCGTAAGTGATAAAGTGAACCAAGAGTTTGGCCAGGACAAAAATGCCGATCAGGAATACTAGATCTTTAGGTGTGTTTTTCAAGTATCAAGGATTTCTAAGTCGATGTAAACAGCATCAAAGTAAAGTAAGTATACTCATAAGAACACAGATATCAAAGAGGCAAATATTAACATACTTGACGTTTTCCCACATTTCAGGTCCTATTAAACAAACATCACCCCTTCCCTTAACATTTGAACACCCCATGACGACAGCTTTTTCAATAGCTTTGGTAATATCTCATTAAGCTAAACCAGTGCGTAAAAATAACCTTTTCGTCTTTCTGCTATCGATCCTTTGGCTAGGAATGGTATGGGCATGTAAGCCTACTGAAGAAGAACCTGCCAAATTGGATGTTTCTTCCCCAGCGGTCGAACTGGATGCAGAAGGAGAAAACACGGAGGTTTCTATCACTTCAAATGCCTCTTGGAGTGTGCAGGCATCCAGCGACTGGCTCAGCATTACACCAGTCGCTGGACAAGGGAACCAAACCATCTCTATCACAGCCATCAAAAATGAATCCAGCGAAAGCCGCACTGGCACCATCCGTGTCATAGCAGAAGCCCTAAGCCAAGAAATACAGGTCACGCAGCTCCCTGGAAAAACCGTTCCTGCTTATTACATCCCCGCTGACCAAACGGACATGAGGGATCTTAGCAGCTTGGACCTGGCAGCTAACATGGGCATTGGTTGGAATCTGGGCAACTCTCTTGAGGCGATTGGCGGGGAGACCGCCTGGGGAAACCCTGTCGTAACCAAAAAACTTATCGGTGCGGT
This sequence comes from Echinicola soli, assembly GCF_006575665.1. NCBI lineage: Bacteria > Pseudomonadati > Bacteroidota > Cytophagia > Cytophagales > Cyclobacteriaceae > Echinicola > Echinicola soli. The sequence continues at coordinate 1,298,829 of NZ_CP041253.1, read as the reverse complement.
CAAAGCCGCTGGGTTTACCGCAGTACGTATTCCGGTGGCCTGGAGCAAATTCACGGATGAGAGCAACTTTACCATCGATCCAGCATGGTCTGGCCGTGTAGAAGAAGTGGTGAATTATGTTTTGGACAATGATATGTATGCCATCATCAACATCCACTGGGACGGTGGCTGGATGCAGCCTACTTTTGCTGAAGAAGATGGAGTAAATACCCGCTTGGAAGCAATGTGGGTGCAGATCGCCCTCCACTTCAGGGATTATGATGATCACTTGCTCTTTGCCGGTACAAATGAAGTAATGGTAGAGGGGGATTACGGTACTCCGAAGCCTGAGCATACAGCGGTACAAAACGGCTATAACCAAACCTTCGTGGATGCTGTGCGTGGCACGGGAGGCAGGAATGTCTACCGTCACCTCATCGTCCAAAGCTTCAACACCAACATCGACCATGCGGTGGGGTTTATGGAAATGCCCAGCGATGATACGCCTGATCGACTGATGATGGAAGTACATTATTACGATCCCTACGAGTTTGCGCTGAACACCGATAGTCCGGTCAGCCAGTGGGGCAATGAGGCCGATGATCCTTCCAAGACAGCAAAATGGGGAGGGGAAGAATATGCCATTGGGCAATTCCAAAAAATGAAAAGCCACTTTGTGGATCAAGGTATCCCGGTGATTGTAGGCGAATACGGTGCGATCTCCAAGACCAATTTGGAAGATCATACTGTTTACAGGGGCTATTACTTGGAAAAGATCACTAAAACGATGCTGGACCATTCCCTGGTTCCTTTTTACTGGGACAATGGCCATACCGGAAACCATGGGTTTGGGCTTTTTGACAGAAATAACGGAGAGCAGGTTTATCCTGCCTTGATCAAAAAAATATTACCTAACATTAATTAATAACCCCTAATTGTATAGGGCTGCCTCTCATCGAAGCAGCCCTTTTATCTTTATTTGATCCGTTTTCATGGCTAAGCACTGAATTCCACTTCACTGGCGGTCTGCATAAATCAGCGGGCAGCGTTTCGGCCAATGGAGTGAGGCGCGCTAGCCTTCACTCCATTTCCTTTTTCCATTTCGACTTTTGAAGCCTCTTTTTTCACAGGACTACCATCTGTATCGATCTCTACGATTCGATCAAAGCCAAGTTGGAGGAACTTGGCTTTCAAATTTGGACAGCCTTTTGGTTTTTGAAAGTTAATTTTAGCCATTATAGCTTTCAAAACTATCCTATCGCTTGTTGATATAGCCATAAATTTTTAAATTATATCCACTCTTATCTAATAAGTAGATAATCATTTTTATACTCAATCACGAATATCTGTGGTTGTTCATTAACCAAAAAACCTATCAAGAAATGGAAAACAATAATGGATCCCGGAGTTTTGACGTAAATGAAAGCAGTGCCAGTGGCAAATGTCCCTTTTCTGGAGCACCTCCAAAGAAGGGTGCAGGAGGCGGTACTAGCAACCTTGATTGGTGGCCAAATCGTTTAAAAGTGAATATCCTCCGCCAGCATTCCCCAATGTCCAATCCGCTAGGAGAAGATTTTGACTATGCTAAAGCCTTTAAAAACTTGGATTATCAGGGGTTAAAGAAAGACCTACATGTCCTGATGACAGATTCACAGGATTGGTGGCCTGCAGACTTTGGCCATTACGGAGGACTGTTCATCCGGATGGCCTGGCACAGTGCCGGCACTTATCGGATCGGTGATGGCCGTGGTGGTGCAGGGGGAGGTCAGCAGCGTTTTGCTCCGCTAAACAGCTGGCCAGATAATGCCAGCCTGGACAAGGCCAGAAGACTATTATGGCCCCTCAAGCAAAAATATGGCAACAAAATATCTTGGGCTGATTTGATGGTGCTTGCAGGAAACGTCGCCCTGGAATCCATGGGCTTTAAGACTTTTGGCTTTGCAGGGGGACGGGAAGACACTTGGGAACCCGAAGAAGATGTGTATTGGGGCTCAGAAGATGAGTGGTTAGCAGATAAACGGTATTCTGGAAAACGTGACCTCGAAGACCCTTTGGCTGCGGTGGTCATGGGGCTAATTTATGTAGATCCTGAAGGACCAAACGGAAATTGGGACCCTGTTTCTGCTGCCTCGGATATCAGGGAAACCTTCAAAAGGATGGCCATGAATGATGAAGAAACGGTCGCGCTGATCGCGGGCGGACACTCCTTCGGGAAAACCCATGGTGCTGCTGATCCCGGTGAGTATGTGGGGCCGGAGCCAGAAGCCGCACCAATTGAACAGCAAGGTTTCGGCTGGAAAAACTCCTATGGAACAGGCGCTGGCCCTGATGCGATCACTGGCGGCCCGGAAGTCACTTGGACCCAAACTCCCACCCAATGGAGCAACCACTTCTTTGATAACTTATTTAAATATGAATGGGATCCACACCGCAGTCCTGCTGGAGCTAAACAATGGATTGCCAGAGATGCAGAAGAAAGTATTCCAGATGCCTTTAACAAATCCCAAAAGCACAGACCCACTATGCTGACGACGGATCTAGCTTTGCGTTTTGATCCGGAATATGAAAAAATATCCAGAAGGTTTTACGAAAATCCTGATGAGTTTGCCGATGCCTTTGCAAGGGCCTGGTATAAGCTCACCCACCGCGATATGGGACCAAAAGACCGCTATTTGGGCCCTGAAGTTCCCCAAGAGGAATTGCTCTGGCAAGACCCCATTCCAGCCGTGGATCATGACCTGGTAGATGAAAAGGACATTGCAGGCCTAAAAGACAAAATCTTGGGCACTGGACTGTCGGTATCTCAGTTGGTATCCGCCGCTTGGGCGTCTGCCTCCACTTTCAGGATTTCTGACAAGCGTGGGGGTGCCAATGGTGCCAGGATCAGGCTCGCTCCACAAAAAGATTGGGAAGTTAATAATCCAGAGCAGCTTTCCAAAATCCTGAACATCCTGGAAGGTCTCCAAAAAGACTTTAACAATTCCCAATCCGGCAACAAGAAAATATCCTTGGCCGATATGATTGTCTTGACAGGATGTGCCGGTGTGGAAAAAGCCGCAAAGGATGCTGGCCACAGCATTACTGTACCGTTTTCACCAGGTAGAATGGATGCTTCTAGCGAGCAGACCGATGAGGAAGCCTTCAGTTTCTTGGAGCCTTTTGCGGACGGATTCCGAAATTACAGAAGGACAAAATTCAATGTGTCTACCGAAGACCTTTTGGTGGATAAAGCCAACTTACTTAACCTTACCGCTCCGGAACTGACAGTGCTGATAGGTGGCATGCGGGTCTTGGACACCAATTTTGATGGATCCAAGCACGGTGTCTTCACCGACAGGACAGAAAAGCTGACCAATGATTTCTTTGTCAACCTGTTGGACATGGGCACGATCTGGGAACCTACTTCTGACGACAAGGAATTCTTTGAAGGAAAGGATCGTAAATCGGGTGCAAAAAAATGGACGGCCACTCGCGCAGACCTCATCTTTGGCTCCAATGCAGAGCTAAGGGCACAAGCAGAGGTTTATGCCTGCGCTGATGCACAGGATAAGTTTGTCAAGGACTTTGTCGCCGCTTGGGACAAGGTGATGAACCTCGATCGGTATGATCTGAAGTAAGTAGTAAGTTAACAGCGTTATAACCTGTCATTTCGACGAAAGGAGAAATTTCTACCCATTTATCTTTCTTCAATGTCTAATTGGGACTCCTCCTATCGTCGGAATGACAATCATTGTTGCTTTTTTCCGATTACGAAACATCCATTTTTAGCAGTCCATTGCCACTTTTTATGAATAAGACTTACATTAGTGAGTGTAAATAGAATAGAAACCCAACCTTATTTGATATGAACTGGATGAAATCGCTTTTGATAGCGGGAGCAATGACTTTTAGTTTTACTGCTAAAGCACAGCTTTTCCCCCATGGGGAAAAATTTACACGACAGGATACCTTACGTGGCACCATCACACCGGAAAGGGCATGGTGGGATTTAGAGCATTACACTTTAGCGGTAAAAGTGGAGCCAGAAAAACAGTTCCTCTCCGGCACCAACACCATGACGTATAAAGTCATCGGTAAGCCACAGCGCATGCAAATCGACCTTCAAGTGCCCATGAAGCTTACCAAGGCCGTACAAAATGGTGAAGACCTTCCCATCCAGCATGATGGCAATGCCCATTTTATCACCATAAAGCAAGACCAAGAACAAGGCAAAAGCTATAGCATTACCTTTCATTTTGCTGGCAAGCCAGTAGTAGCGCAACGTCCACCTTGGGACGGTGGTCTCACTTGGCAAAAAGACAGCAATGGCCTCCCTTTTATCGCCAATGCCAACCAAGGCATCGGATCCAGCGTATGGTGGCCAAACAAGGACCATCCCAGCGATGAACCGGAAAATGGCGTAGTACTCAAAGTGGAAGTACCCGAAAACCTAATGGATGTCTCCAACGGACGCTTGATCGACACCAAGCACAACCGCAAAGCCAACACCAAAACCTACACTTGGGAAGTCAAAAACCCCATCAACAATTATGGTATCAATATCAACGTCGGTGATTATGTTCACTTCTCCGAAAAATACCAAGGGGAAAAAGGAACATTGGATATGGACTACTATGTGCTCCGCGAAAATTTGGAAAAGGCCAAAGAACAGTTTAAGGATGCCAAGCGGATGATGGAAGCTTTTGAGCATTGGTTTGGGCCGTATCCTTTTTATGAAGATGGCTATAAGCTCGTAGAAGTGCCTTACCTGGGGATGGAGCACCAGAGCTCCGTCACATATGGCAATGCCTATGGTAACGGCTACCTTGGAAGGGATCTCAGCGGGACAGGCTGGGGGCTGAAATTTGACTTTATCATCATCCATGAATCCGGCCACGAGTGGTTTGCCAATAACATCACCAATAAAGATGTGGCAGACATGTGGATCCATGAAGGCTTTACGGCCTATTCCGAGAACCTATTTTTGGATTATTTTTACGGCAAAGAAGCCGCCAGTGATTATGTGCTGGGCACACGTATGGCCATCAATAACGACCTCCCTGTCATCGGTACTTACGGGGTAAATCACGAAGGTTCTGGAGACATGTACTACAAGGGTGCCAATCTGCTCCACACCATTCGCCAGCTCATCAATGATGATGATAAATGGCGCGAAATCCTCCGTGGTCTGAACAGTGAATTTTATCACCAAACCGTCACGACCAAACAGGTCGAAAACTACATCAGTGATAAATCCGGAATGGACCTCGATCCTGTATTTGACCAGTACCTTCGGAATGTGGATATCCCGATTTTCAGCTACACGCTCAGGGAAGGATCGCTGGCCTACAGATGGGAAAATACCATAGAAAGCTTTAATATGTCCCTGAAGGTTTGGGTCGATGGAAAGGAAATTTGGCTCAAACCGACTACCCAATGGCAAACCAAAAAGCTCGATCCTACCACATCAAAGCTTATCGTCGACCGCAACTTCTATGTGGCCAAGATGAATATCATGGGAGAATAAAAAAAGCCACAGATACGCAGGGATAATTTTAAATGACTATCGGTAATTTTACACGTAGTGGTACCATTCCAAAATGTGATTTGGAAAGTTAAGAAAGTCCCTTGGTGAGACCGGTTTAAGAAAAATGAGCAGGCCGTTAAGAAAATGAATTAGCTCGCGTCGTGGAACAGCGAGATCCATTCATTTTCAGGCCGGAGCAGTTTTCTTAAATTAAATTGGGTAACGTATTTTCCTCACTGGAAAACTTGTCCTTCCCAATTTAAAGGGCTCACCACCGGACTGGATTTTTGGTCCTTTTCATCAATGGAAATGCGTAGCATTCATGAAGACCTATTGAAAGCAATTTTACACCTGAATAAAAGGACGGAAACACTATTTATTCAATTATGCTTGGCTACGTCTATGATTACGGAGACTCATATAATTTTATCTGCGTATCTGTGGCCAATCTTTCAATTAACGCAATCCTCTTTCAAAATCAATACGCCATTTCAACTATTTTCTCCACATCTGCCGGACTGAGATCTTTGTGCTCGCCGAGCCCCGTCCAGCCTCTTTCCGTAAACCGATCAGCAATTTCCTTGGCCGTATGCTCGTACTTATCAACATAGGCGGAAAGATGCGTATCAATACCCAGCGACTGGATAAATATTTCTGTTTTCTCAATGGCTGCCAGTGCCTTTTCTTCTACAGTACCATCCATAATCCTCCACACACGCTCAGCATATTGGGCCAGTTTGGCCTTCTTCCTGTCGAGGTTGTAGCGGTAATGGCTGCCGGCTACAATAGCCAAGGTACGTGCATGGTCTATCCCATAAAGTGCCGTTAGCTCGTGCCCCATGGCATGGATGGCCCAGTCAGTAGGTACTCCTTTTTGGATAAGTCCGTTCAGGGCCATGGTGCAGCACCACATAAAGTCCCCCGCCGCATCATAGTCCGTGGGATCCTTCATCACCTGCGGTCCCACTTCTATCAAAGTCTGCATGATGCTTTCTGCAAAACGGTCCTGCAAGCCCGCTTTGACCGGATAGGTCATATATTGCTCCAAAGCATGGGAAAAAGCGTCCATGATACCATTGGCAAGCTGCCTTTCGGGAAGTGAACGGATAACAGTGGGATCCAGTAATGAAAACTGGGGGAACAAGCCTGGACCGCCCATGGAGAATTTCTCTCCAGTCTGGTGATTGGAGATCACCGCACCTGAATTGGACTCCGAACCAGTCGCCGGAATGGTCAGTACCGTCCCAAAGGGCAAGCCCTTTTCTGTCCGGATCTTTTTGGCCAAAATATCCCATGGCTCTTCACCATCATAAAGCGCCGCAGAAGATAAAAACTTCGTGGCATCGATGACCGATCCACCACCCACGGCCAGCATGAAGGTAATATTCTCTTCTTTGATGACTTTCAAGGCCTCCAACAACTGATGATATTCGGGATTGGCAGGAATGCCGCCAAACTCAATGACCTCAAAATCCTTCATTGCTGTCATTACCGCATCATAAATGCCATTCTTTTTGATGCTTCCTCCACCGTAAGTCATAAGCACTTTGGCTCCAGAAGGAATTTCGACGGCTATTTTTTCCATTTGGCCTTGGCCAAAAATGACCTTGGTCGGGTTCTTAAATTCAAAGTTCAGCATATACGATTCGTTAGGATTGTTATTTCTAAAATCATGCCCCTCCTAACAGTATATCACTTTGATCAGTTCCCGATAATTCTAAAAGGCTGTGTTATAATCCAAACCGGAAAATGTACTTTTCAAGCCAATTTGGACCTAAACAAATACCACATTTAAACTTTTAAACATGCTAACCTTCCAACATCACCAATTACCAGCTTCCGCCAGCACCGCCGCCTCCGAAGCTGCCGCCTCCGAAGCCGCCAAATCCGCCGCCACCACCGAAGCTACCTCCTCCACCGGAGAAGTTTCCGAAGCCACCGCCGCCGCGATTGCCTCCACCCAGCAGGTTCATAAGCATCAACGAGGTAAACAAACCTACGCCACCACCACGGCCTCCCATGTGGTTGTCATTGTCATTCCGGTTTTTGATCAGGGGTATGATGATAAAGATGACGATGAAGATCAAAATGAAAAATACAGCTCCACCGCTATTGCCTTTCTTTTCGATGTCTTTCGCATCATATTCTCCACTGGCCAGCTTTATGATCATACTGGTGGCTTGATCCAAGCCTTCGAAATAAGCTTCCCGCTTAAAAGCCGGGACGATCACATTGTCCACGATCCTTCTGGCCAACGCATCCGGAACAGCTCCTTCCATGCCATAGCCGGTAGCAATGAACACTTTTCTATCCTGTATGGCGGCGAGGATCAGCAGGCCATTGTCCTTGCCCTCTTGGCCAATCCCCCACTTTTCACCAAGCTGAAAAGCATAATCACTGATATCATATTGGCCTACGGACCCCATCAAGACGACGGTAATTTGGGAGGATGTACTGTCATTATAGGCTACCAGCTTCTGCTCCAGGGCTGCTTGCTCAGAAGCGGAAAGGGTCTGGCTAAAGTCATTGACCAACTTGGGGGGATTTGGGCGCTCAGGAAAATCGTCCTGGGCAATAATCACCTGAGCGGTCAGCAAAAATAGGAATAGGAATAGCGCGTATCTTTTAATCAACATATTATCCAAAGGAAATTTCATCAGAGAGTTCGTTTTTGTCAGTGTCAGCATCATAGGGAAAATGCTCCTTCAAGGCCTTGCCTGACATTTCGATGCCAGTGACCAGTCCTTGGGTAAACTTGCCCTCCTTAAAGTGCTTTACCATCTCCTCTTTTATACCATCCCAAAATCCCTTGGGCACGACGGCATTGATACCACCATCACCCAGCACGGCAAATTTGTGATCCTCGACAGCCAGGTAAAAGAGCACTCCATTGCGAAGTTTGGTTTTGTGCATTTTGAGCATGGCGAAGACATCTGCTGCCCTATCCAGGACCTCACCTTTACAGTGATTTTCCAAATGAACTTGTATTTCACCGGATGTCTGCAGCTCAGCAGCTTTGATAGCAGCAACGATCTGTTGCTTTTCTTCTTTGGAAAATAGTTTTTCGGCCATAGCCTAGTGTTTTTAATAAGAATGCCCGGCATATACCGGGCAAAATAAGTCAATTTAAAATTCTACGGCAGGGGCATTTTCAGCTCCCTCGACAGCTTCAAAGTAGCCTTTTTTCTCAAACCCATACCACCCCGCAAAGATATTATTCGGGAATTGTCTCAAGTTGGAATTATACGCTTGGACAGATTGGTTAAAGTTTCTTCTGGCGACAGCTATCCGGTTTTCGGTACCTTCCAGCTGAGCCTGGAGATCCAGGAAGTTCTGGTTGGCCTTCAGGTCTGGATATCGCTCCACAGCCACGAGTAATCTGCTGAGGCTCCCGCCCAGTTGATCTTGTGCTTGTTGGAATTGGGCTACCTTTTCAGGGGTAAGCTCATTGGCATTGATATTGATCGAAGTGGCCTTGGCACGTGCGTTGATGACACCTTCCAGGGTTTCTTTCTCAAAATCGGCATAGCCTTTCACTGTATTGACCAAATTGGGGATAAGGTCTGCCCTTCGTTGGTATTGGGTTTCCACTTCAGCCCACTTGCCGTTGATGTCTTCTTCAGTCTGTACAAATTGGTTGTAGGTTCCTACCGCCTTGGTATAGACAAAAATACCCACTACCACCAAAATCAAAATTGGAATAATTGCTTTTTTCATGTGCTTATAATTGATATTTAACAGTATCTAGTTTGTGATATGACCAGCCGAAGGTAAAGGAAACTTATAAAATCTCCATATCATGTCCCTATTCATCCGGTCTGGAATATTCGAATTTAGGTATTCTCACGCAAAAGAATGGAAAGAGTTTAAAAAAATGCACTCCACACTCCGCAAAGCATCCTAATTTATTTATAAATATCTAAGGCAGTGGGAGGTTTTTCAGGAGCACCGAAAAGGTAGTTCCTTCGCCCTCAGAACTTTTTACTGAAATTTCACCGTCCAGTGAGCGGATTTGCTCTTTGATAAGATAAAGCCCAAGGCCTTTTCCCTCCACATGGTTATGAAATCGCTGATAGAGTCCAAAAATACGATCCCCATATTTCTCCAAGTCAATGCCGATGCCATTATCTGTGAAGGTAATCCTGCATTTATCACCTTCCTCTCTAGTCTTAATAATTATCTCGGGAATGCGGTCTGGATGACTGTACTTGATGGCATTGGTCATGAAGTTCAGCAAAAAATTCTCAAGGTGGCTATAGACGTAATTGATTTCTGCGGCCTCAAAATCCCTATGAATTTTTGCCTTTGCATCTTTCAGTTGTCTAAAGAGGCTCTTTTCAATATTATTGACGATGCTATCGAAGTTTATCCGATCGATTTTGATCAGCTTTTTCTTCTTAATAGAGACCACTTCGATGAGGTCCATCAGTGTGGTGTTTAAGATGGAAGTAGAATCCTTAAGACTGTCAAAGAGTACCTTATTTTCTTCATCGGACAGATTATCGGCATCGATAAGATCCAGCAGGGAAGTGATGTTCACGATCGGAGCCCGCAAATTATGCGAGACAATGTATGCAAAATGCTGTAGCTCTTCATTATGGCTGGACAGATCTCTAATGAGCTTTTCCCGCTCCACTTCTGCTATTTTATAGGCAGAGATATTCTGGGTAACGAGCAGTGCTCGGGTCACTTCACCCTCCTCATTTCTAAGCGGCACACCTATCTTTTTATAGTTTTCCCCATTATAGCTGATCTCATAGGTCACGGTCTTCCCCCCAAAAACCTCTTCCAGGTGCGCTTTTGCATGCGCAGCGACATCAGCCTCATATTTGGCAAGGTGGAAGGCTCCAATGAGATGTTTTGGATTGATCTGTAAATTGCGGTATTCACTCCCCTCTGTATAAATATATTTCAAGTCCCGATCGAGCACATCGATGGTACCTTTGGGAAAATTTTCAGCAATGCTTTGGTAAAGCTGCTGTGAAGCTATCAGCTCTTTCTCATAACGCATGCGCTGCAGCTCTGCCCCAGCCCGGTCCCCAAGGATCGAGATAATATTGATAAGGATATTTTGGTTTAGAATAGGGCTTCTGTCAGCCAAGACCAATATACCAAGCTTCTTTCCTGATTTATCCTTTATGCCCGTAGAGCAATATGATACCAATTGCTCATCTTGTAAAAATTTGTCTTTTGGATATTTTTTTGCCACCTGATTGGGCACAATCACCACATTGTCATCTTCGGTACCATTGATCGCATGATAGCAGGGGGTATTTAAAAGTGAATAGGAAAAATTATCTATAAGCTCTCCTGACTTTGCCACGGCAATACTTCGAATTGAGTTGGATTGAGAGACATACTCCCCCACCATACAAAAGGTAAAATTAAGCTTTTGGGACAGTAGTTTTACGAGTTGGTTAAAGAACTCCGCATCATTAAAATGGGCTGAAATGGTGGCCACTTCATTAAGTACGCGCTGGACAAAATCCTTTTCACTGATGTCCTCAAAAGCCGCTTGGTAAATGTCCTCATTTTCGAGCTTTCTCACCGTCAGGCCAACATAATATTTGCTATTATTCAAAAAGGAAATAAACGGCCCTTCATACCTTGCGAAACCCTTGTTAATCCCTTGTAAAAGTGTATCATAAATTGTGGAGTCCTTATAAATTTCGTGGATGCTCCTACCGATATACTTGCTCCTGTCAGTGATCTGGGTCTTTTGGAAAAGTGTTCTATTGGCTTTTAAAATGGTCCCTTGGCTATTATATTGAAAAATCACCAAAGGAATATAATCAAAGCCCGCGGTACTTTGGTCTTGGACACCCATAGCCTCCTCTTCGATCGATCTGTGGGAAGACATGTCCACGATGTTTCTTAAGCGGATTTGTGCGTCATCCCCTTCTCTTAACGGATACGATTTTGAATAAAGCCACCTGATTTCTTTATTGGGCAGCATCACCTGAAACACCATCGTAGATGCTTCAGAAGATTTCGTATTGCTTAAAAGTCTCCCTTCTTGCGGTATATCCACGGAGTAAAAACTATCTATAATCTCTCTGACATTCTTTTTAAAGTAGCCTGCATCCACGCCAAGGATCTCTTCTGTATCGCCACTCAAAAACCTAACCTCAACCTCTCCTTTGGCATTTTCACTGTACAAGTATACTAAGTCCGGCATACAATCAGCCAACTCTTTAAAGGTATGTTTTATCTTAACATCTTCCCCCTGTCGATACTCCCACTTGGATGCCAGCCTGATTTTGCCAAATATCCTTTCCTGTCCGGTTACAGCATCGAGATAGGGATAAATAGCTTCATACACAAAAACATAATGTCCCTGCCCGTGCCGTATTCGATACCACGCCCCGGTAGGTTTGGAAGGCTCCCTTTTGTCGATGGTCTTTCTTTTTCCTACATCTTCTGGATGGATAAGCGCATGCCAGCGGTCGACGGTAAACTCCTCCAATTCCTTCGAGTGATAACCCAAGATTTCTTCTGTATCCCCGGAAAGGGATATTTTGGATTGGTCACTTCCAAAGTCATAAAACAAGGTCCTGGGGCCAATTTGATGAAAATATTCAGACTTTAGTGGTATAAACTGGGGCTGACTCTCCAATCGTTTATCCTTAAGCTCCACAAAAAAGTAGAACCTGCCATTTTCAATGGGTGTTTTTACCAACTGTAGCTTCTTGGAAGCGTCCACTGGTAATGTTTTTTGATCCATGGAGGTGATAAACTGTTCAAAAGCCTCTCTACTCTCTCCCTTGTAGTGGCGCATGAGCATGCTTATAAAATCACTGTCACCATGGTATTGTGGTTTTGTATTATAAAGATTGCTGTAAAACCTCTGGGTTTCCATGTCCAGAATCCAGCCTGACAGGGAGGCATCGACATTTGGAACCGGTGAGACCATAATATTAAACAATGCCGAGTCAGATTCCTTAATGACATTGCCTTTTAACCTTACGCTGATAAATGTACCATCACTGAAAAAGAAAAAGGTACTTAGCGACCTCTCCATCAAAAAATACTGATAAATGTGCTCAAGAGCCGGATTTGGCATGCACAAAAAAGCTGCTGAAAAACTCTTCAAATCTGACTGATCAATGTACGGATCCAATGAACTGCTTTGATAAATACATTGATATTCCCCGAAGCTGAACCTCCTAAAGGTAAGCATGGAAGGTTCCATATTTCTTCTCTTCATCACCATCGACTATCTACAAGAAAAACAAGCTTTTTTTACTTTCATGAATAAAAAGATTCGCCCTTCAATCCCATTTAGGCTATTTTTGTTTTTCAATATTACGAAAAACTACTGTTTTATAACTGTTTTTCCAGTGTGATTTCTTTTTCCAGTTCCACCATTATTCCATTAATGTTTCTTCTAATGGTAAATAATATTTTCCTTTCTGTCTCAGAACGCAATAAATCATTGATTCCAGAAAGGTCCCAGTATTCTACGGGAAGTAAATTTATTGCCAGAATTTCATCCCCTGTTTTGAAATTTTTTCGAGAAGCAGGGGAATCTTCCTGAACACTGCTGACATAATAGCGCCTCTCCTCTACACTTGTCAGCCGTATTTTCAAGCCACTCATGTCATATTCAAAAGGTTTATGAAAGTCGGCAGCCTTTTTATACAGCATCCTTTCTCTGGGATAGTCTATGATCAGTGTCATTCTGGACAATATATCCGACCCCAAACTACCAAGTCTCCCAGATTCGATAATGATAGACGAAAACTCTGTTTCATCTGGATAAGAAGTGATGACTTTCCGAAAATTCAAATTACCCAAGCTGTATTTTTTTACCCTTCCTGCATATCCATAAAGATCACCTCCCAATGACCGACCGAGGTCTGTCTCGATATTTTCCGGAGGCAGGACGATCTCATCAGAAGTTTCCCGATTAAGCATCAAACCGTGGTTAGCCCCAGTGTCAATAAGTAATTTTCCATGAATCACCGCGCCACCGATCTGGTGGATGGTGCTTTTCACATACGGTTTATAGTTATTAAAGTCCAAGCCTATCTTTCTGTATCCAAACGGCCGCCAATTCAACCGATCCTGCCGATAAAAGGTGATGATGTCCGTGTCATAGTTGATTCTGACTGGATTATATTTAAAAAACTCATAGCCGATAATGCCATGGATCGGCAGGCCAATTACCCGTTCCAATTCCAAAAAGTCTTCCTCCAGTACCAGTATTGCCTGCACCTTACCTTCCACAGGGCCTACATCGAAATAATTATTTGGAGACACCAATGCCGTCAGCACGGTCTTGCCGTCTGCGCCCATGAGGTTAAGGGTCCTCGTATAGTAAAGCCCTATCTCATCACCAATGGACTTGCTAAATAGAATATTTGACTTTACCCCTGTGTCCAACAAAAAATTCAAGGTTGGTCCACCATTGATCGATAGCGGGACGATAACCAGGTTATTGTAATTGAGAAAAGGGATGTTGACCCGCTTTTGGTCTTCTTTTAAATAAAACCCCGGCACCTGTGCCCAAAGTGATGAGCTAATAAAAAAATTGGCTGTAAAAAAAAGAATAAAGAGTCTTGTCAGGGTCATACATAACTAATTTAGCATTATAGCTTTAAAATAAAAACATGGCCAAGTAATCGAGAAACGATTTTGGGTTGATTCAGGATGCTGACTTGCTAAAGTGTGAAAAAAACTTGCCAAAAATTCACCAAAGCTAATTTAGACTGAAAGCAAATTAGCATTATTAAACCTCTGTGGATCGACTCAGTTTGACATAATTAAAAAAATGCACCATCTTTATTTCTTAGTAAAGAAAAAACTATGGCAGAAAAGTCAATCTTAGATAAAGCAAAGAAAATTTTTGAAAATTTCTTGTTGAGACAGGGAAGTAGGAAGACACCTGAGCGGTTTTCGGTGATCGATGAACTCTACGCCCTACCGCAAGATGAGCATATTGATGTAGAAGGACTTTTTTTACTGATGAGAAATAAAGGTTATTCTATCAGTCGTGCCACAATCTACAATACGCTTGACCTGCTAGTGGAATGTGGGCTAGCCGTCAAGCACCAATTTAAAGACAAAGTAGCCTTATACGAACAAGCACTTACGTACAAGCACCATGACCATCATGTCTGTAACCAGTGCCGCAAAATCCGCGAATTTTCTGACGAACGGATAAACCTGATCAAGGAAACCATGGGCAAAGAACTTTCCTCTGCTATCACCAGCCACTCCTTGGTACTGTATGGTGACTGCCAAATCCCCAATTGCAAAAATCTAAAACTGGTTTAGGCTCCCTTTTTTCTTTTCCTAAGCTTGACTTGACCTTAATACCGAGCAAGTAATATTTCTGGGGGCAAATAAATTTCAATATGCTTTTCTAAAATTCCTTTTCCCTGTTGATTATGGGAAAAATGCTCTACTGGCGTGAATCGGATTTTAGCGTAAATTTGTGTGCATTGATCAGGTATTCAACGCTAAAACCTATATCGGTTTGCTAGACTGCTTACCATAGGTGTTGCCCATGACTAGGAATATAATGCCATTTCAAACCTTGATTTTTTCGTTCTTTTTATCGTTAAAGGAGAACAACAAAATGTTTCTATATGATTTACTATGGGTAAACTGAACGCTAGCGGGCTATGGAGATCGAAGAATTTCTGTTACCAAGCTAATGCTCCTGACGGAACATCCCTGCTGACACTTCTGTCGGTAAAATAGTGAGGAGGGAGTCCTGGCCAATGCCGCTGGGCATTTATAAAATCAGGTTGCCTCCAGTGGGCTTTGTGCCGTAGGAACAAAACTATTCCCTAATCTATCCGCACAAGTGGGACAGTCCCGTAGATAATTTACCCACAGTATTCCAAATAGATCCAACAAAATTAAATGCTCAATCCGTACCAACACATATAAATTCAGCACTCAAAGTAAATCATATAGAACCCAAGTAATATATCTAGGTCCGCTATTGGCGATATAAATATTTTATTCTGATTTTCGAAAAATCTTTCACTTTTTTAAGAGGTCAAAGGAACATGTATTGGAACAAAAAATCGCCCTATACTGACAGAAAAAAGCTCCAAAAATTAAGACCAATATTTATCCACAATTATCCACACTTATCCACACACTCTCCTTCGACACCCATAAACATCTTGTTTTCAGCTATTTATGTGATTATTATGAAAATCTAATTTGTGGATAAAACGCTGTAAATGAATTTTATACGGTTTTGCCCGATGTGGGTAACCGTGGATAAGATGTGAAACAGAATATAATTTTATGCTATTCCTTCTGCTGCCTGATCAGGCGTGTCCGATAGGCATTAAAGATACGTGATTTACTAATAAAGCCGAGGTACATCCCATTATCTACTACGGGCAGGTTCCAAGCCCCAGAACGTTCAAATTTATCCATTACTTCCCGCATACTTTCAGAGGGCTGGATCGTGTCAGGCGGACTGTGCATCAGTTGCCGGATCTGTACTTCGTTTTGTTTCTCACGATCAAACATAATATCTCGAATATCATCCAAGGTAATGATCCCATTCAGGGTGCCCTTCTCATCGACCACAGGGAAGATATTACGGTTAGAGAGTTTGACCAATCCACAAAGGTCCTTAAGCACTGCATCTGGATGAATGGGCAGTAAGTCCTTTTCCATGATCCTTCGAATATCGATCAGGCCAAGCACTTGTTCATCTTTGGTTTCGGGGATGTGCTTCCCTTGTTCCAATAACTGGTTTTTGTATAAGGAATTTTTATCAAAATAATTCGTAGTGGCCAGTGAAATGGCCGAAACGAGCATAAGCGGTACAAAAAGCTCATAGCCACCGGTAACTTCAGCGATCAAGAATATCGCCGAAAGCGGGGCATGCTGCACACCACTCATCACTCCGCACATCGCCACCAACGTAAAGTGGGCCACCGGAATGGGGATATAAATCCCAAAGAAGTTATTGGCAAAAGCAAAAAGGAATCCAGTGATTCCCCCCACATACAGGGATGGAGCGAAAATACCACCACTACCGCCGCTTCCGATGGTCAATGCCGCTGCGATCGGCTTCGCGAAAATGATCATTAAGAGATAAAACAATATAAAGTAGGTATTGTTGATCTCGGAGAAGAATGGGCTTCTGTTCAGCAATACCGCTGGATCTCCCAAAATTAGTGAGTTCAGCGTACTATACCCTTCACCGTAAATAGGAGGAAAAAAGAAGATGATAAGTCCGAGCACTGCCCCGCCAATCAGCATCTTCAGCCAGGGATTGTGCTGCTTCTCCAATAAATTTTCTGTCCTCAATACCGCTTTTATAAAATAAACCGATACCAATCCAGTCACCACGCCCAGCAGCAAATAATATGGAGTATGCGCCGCTATAAATTCTCCAGATAGGTTAAAGGAGAAAATAGGATCATTTCCGATAAGTACCATGGTGGTCAGCGACCCCAGCACAGAAGCGATCAACAAGGGAATAAAGGCTGCTGTATTTACCTCCATCAGGATTACTTCTATCGCAAAAATCACCCCGCCAATGGGCGAACCAAATATGGCCGATATTCCTCCTGCGGCACCGCAACCGATAAGGATATTCCGCTTTTTGGCGTTTAGGTGCATCAGAAGGCCAGAGTTAGAGCCAATCGCCGAGCCAGTCACCACGATCGGTGCTTCCAAACCGACCGATCCTCCCAGTCCCACAGTGAGACAAGAAGTAAACACCCGGCTGTACATTTTTACCCTGGGGATAAGGCTATTCTTTTTGGAAATATTATAAAGTATCTCTGGAATGCCATGACCACCGTAGTCCTTGACGATATATTTACCCACCACATAGGTAAGAAAAATACCAATCAGGGGATAAAGAATAAAAAAGAAATTGGCATACTCTATCTGAAAACCCTCGATCAACCAATGCTGAATGGAATGGACAGAAACCTTTAGAATCACCGAAGCCAATCCCGTAAGAATACCGATGACACCACTAAGAATCAGCATAAAATTCTTAGTACTTATATGCTTGAGCCGCCAGATTAAAAATCGGGTTATGATATCTTTTGCCAAAACGGAACGAAGTTGATAATCAATTTATTCGGATTCATTAAAGGTTATTTGGCTAGTTTCTGATAATCAAAGCCAAAAGTAAAAATTTATTGCTATCCCTCTTAAAATAATGCTATAAATCTGAGACTTTATTGCTCTTTGGCTTCATTCCAATAAACATCCATTTCATTCAAGGTCATATCACCCAGGCTTTTTCCCGCTTCCTTTGCTGCATTCTCCAAATACTGAAAGCGGTGAATGAACTTCCTATTGGTCTTTTCCAGTGCTTCTTCAGGATTGATGTCCACAAACCGAGCGTAGTTGATCAGGGAAAACAATAAATCACCAAATTCTCCAGTTGCCTTTTCTTTATCGATTTGACCAGGTGCCGCTGCATCAAACTCCTCCTTGAACTCCTGCATTTCCTCTTCCACTTTTTCCCATACCTGGGTCTTTTCTTCCCAGTCAAAGCCCACTCCTCTGGCCTTCTCCTGAATTCGCATGGCCTTGATCAGTGCAGGCAGTGATCTCGGGACACCACCAAGAACACTCTTATTGCCTTTTTCCTTGAGCTTGATCTTTTCCCAGTTTTGCTTCACTGCCTCATCATCATTGGCTTCCGTATCCCCATAAATATGCGGATGGCGGCGGATCAGTTTATCACACAAGCCATCGATCACCGTGGCGATGTCAAAAGCCTCCTTTTCGGCACCAATCTTGGCATAAAAGACGATATGAAGCAATATATCCCCAAGCTCTTTTTTTACTTCTTCCAGATCCTCATCGAGGATGGCATCTGAGAGCTCAAAAGTCTCTTCGATGGTCAGGTGGCGCAGGCTTTCAATGGTTTGTTTGCGATCCCAAGGGCACTTTTCCCTCAGCTCATCCATGATGGTCAACAGCCTGTCAAATGCTTCTAGTTGTTGTGATCGGGAAGAGTTTTTGGACATAGGGCTTGGGAAACTATTTGGATTGTGTGGACGTTTTCAAAGTATTACGTAAATTTGAACAAATTAATTGGATATGGCAACTCTATATTTGACTTTGGGATTCCTGGCACTGTTTTTCATTCTGATGTCCGTGAGGCTGATTTTCCTCAAAAACGGGCAGTTTAAGGGAACTTGTGCTTCTCAAAACCCATACCTTAACAAGGAGGGTGGTTCATGCAGCTATTGCGGAAAGTCAATGGATGAAGGTGAGGCATGTGGCAACCCAGATTCGGAAGTCAACAAAGTAATGGAAAGATTTAAATAATCACCAAAAGTTTCTGCTTGTAGTGTCAAGCGGGATTTTTTCTTATAGTTTATAACTAAACGCTATCAAAGTGGCATTAATTAAGTCTATTTCCGGTATTCGCGGGACTATCGGAGGAAAATCAGGAGAAGGACTGACTCCTGTTGACATTGTAAAATTCACCTCCGCTTACGGAGCATGGATCCTAGAAAAAACCAACAACCCTCGAATCGTCCTCGGCAGAGATGCGAGAATTTCTGGTGACATGGTTTCCAGATTGGTCACTGCTACGCTGCAGGGATTGGGCATTCATGTCATCGACTTGGGGCTTAGCACTACTCCTACAGTGGAATTTGCCGTGCCTTTGGAAAAAGCCGGGGGGGGAATTATCCTTACCGCCAGCCATAATCCCATCCAATGGAACGCCCTGAAGCTACTCAATGACAAAGGCGAGTTTATCTCTGATCAAGATGGAAAAGAGGTCCTCGATAAGGCAGAAAAGGAAGATTTTGAGTTTGCAGGTGTAAAAAACCTTGGCGCATATACCTTGGTCGAAGACTATATCGACCGGCATATTGACCATGTACTGAGCCTTGATTTAGTGGATAAGGAGGCTATTGCTGCCCGTAACTTCAGCGTGGTGATCGACTGTGTTAACTCCACTGGAGGCATCGCTCTTCCAAAACTCCTGAAAGCCCTGGGTGTGGATCAAGTGGAACAAATGTACTGTGAGCCAGATGGACACTTTCCACACAATCCTGAGCCATTGCCTGAAAACCTCAGGGACATTTCCAGTAAATTGAAAAACGGGAAATTTGACCTGGGCATCGTAGTGGATCCGGACGTGGACAGGCTGGCCTTCCTGACTGAGGACGGTTCGGCATTTGGAGAAGAATATACCTTGGTGGCCATCGCTGATTATGTGCTATCGCAATCTTCCGGAAACACGGTGTCCAACCTCAGCTCCACTCGGGCACTCAGAGACGTAACCGAAAAATATAAAGGCACTTATACCGCTGCCGCAGTAGGTGAAGTCAATGTGGTCAATAAAATGAAAGAAACCAATGCCATCATCGGTGGTGAAGGCAATGGCGGAGTCATCTACCCTGCATCCCATTACGGCCGTGATGCCCTGGTGGGCATCGGACTCTTCTTGACGCATCTGGCCAAATTCGGAAAGACTGCCAACAGACTTCGGGCAAGCTATCCAAACTATTACATCTCGAAGAATAAGATAGAGCTGACCCCTGATATCGACGTGGATGCCATCTTGGACGAAATCAGCAGGAAGTACAGCAAACAACCCATCAATGACATTGATGGTATCAAAATAGAATTTGAAAAAGAGTGGGTCCACTTAAGGAAATCCAATACGGAACCGATCATCAGGATTTACTCCGAATCTGAAACTAAAGCAACAGCAGAGCACTTGGCCAACAAGCTCATTCTGGATATCAAAGAAGTGATCTCTGCAAGCAAATAAGCAGGTTTAAC
Source organism: Echinicola soli (assembly GCF_006575665.1). Lineage (NCBI taxonomy): Bacteria > Pseudomonadati > Bacteroidota > Cytophagia > Cytophagales > Cyclobacteriaceae > Echinicola > Echinicola soli. The sequence continues at coordinate 1,278,590 of NZ_CP041253.1, read as the reverse complement.
CCGGTTTTAATACCGTTTAGATAAGAGCAGACAGTGACAAAGCTGTCATCTCGCCATGGCGAGGGAATCTCTCTCATTCAACACATAATGATTGAAAGAGCCTGTCCCGATCTGTCGGGATCAGGATAGCCTGGTTAACTAAAACGGCAATGAATGCGGATTTAACTTATTATAGTGCATAGCCGTAGGCTATCAATAATCATCGTACCCAAGTATTTAGAGATAATGAACATTTATTTAGATAATGCAGCCACTACAGCACTGGATGAAAAGGTACTGGAAACCATGTTGCCTTATATGAAAGGCCATTATGGCAATCCCTCCTCTGTCCACTCCCACGGCAGAGAAGTGCGGACAGCAATCGAGCGTTCAAGAAAAAAAGTAGCTGAATTGCTGAACACCACTCCCGGTGAAATATTCTTCACTTCCGGTGGCACTGAAGCGGACAATACCGCATTGGTGTGCGGCATCGAAACGTACGGGATAAAAGATGTGCTGACCTCACCGGTCGAGCACCATGCTGTGCTCCATACCTTGGAAGAATGTGAAAAGCGTGGCCATATCAAACTGCACTTTGCCCAAATCGACAAACACGGCCAAATCGACATGGACCACCTATACGATTGGATCCAGGCACATCCCAGTTCACTTGTTTCTATCATGCACGCCAATAATGAAATTGGCAATATCAATGATATCAAGGCCATTGGCCAGCAATGCAAGGAGCATGGTGTGTTTTTCCACTCCGACACCGTGCAGACCATGGGGCACTACGTACATGATCTGAAGGAACTCCCCATAGATGCAGTGGTAGCCGGTGGACACAAATTCCACGGCCCTAAAGGTTCAGGTTTTTTGTATTTGAACAAGAAAAATAAGATCAGGCCGTTTATATATGGAGGGGCACAGGAAAGAAGCATGCGAGGCGGAACCGAAAATGTTTATGGCATTGTAGGAATTGCAAAAGCGCTGGAGCTTGCTTATGAAGATATGGAGGGGCACAAGCAGCACGTAAAGCAGCTTAAAAAAAGCCTTATCGATCAACTAAAGGAAGGGATCCCGGGCGTGGAGTTCAATGGGCTCTCTGCTGATCTGGACCGCAGCTTATACACCGTACTCAATGTCAGCCTTCCTCCTTCCGAAGAAAACAGCGGTATGCTGCTCTTTAACCTGGACTTAAATGGTATTTCCGCTTCTGGAGGCTCTGCCTGTAGCAGCGGTGCCACTGTAGGTTCCCATGTGCTGCGCGCACTCAATGCCCAGCCCGAAAGAGACTCCGTTAGGTTTTCGTTCAGTCGTTTTAATACACAGGAAGAAATCGATTATACCGTAGAGAAATTAAAAGAACTTTATGGCGTAACTGCCTAATGAGTAAAGAGTGAAACAGTAAATCTAGCCGACCATTTTGGTCGGCTTTTTTTGTGATCAGCGGAAAAGTTGATAGCTTCTATTGTCGTGGCCACAAAGGCGCCAAGACACATAAAGCCCTGATTGTATCTTGGAAACAGAAGAAACACTTGGGGGATATACAATCGATGTGGAATTGAGTTAAAGACTCAAGGCTCCACGTTCCCCAGCACAGCTATCGGAGCAACAAGCATCTTAGTGACTTGGTGGCTTCCATTATTTTGGATCCAGCAGAAAAGCTGGAAGCTACAAATGAAATTAAATGTGGAACCTTTAAAACCACCAACAGGAAATTTTGGCCTTTGGGAAGCCCATTCACTTACGTAAAAATACTATAATCATAAAGTAGCCAACAAATTAACCTAAAAGTAGGTGATACCAATTTGCCCCAATGATAGAAATCTACAAATTATGTGGTTTTATAGCGGAAATTTATTGAAATTATTTAACTATCTTCTACAAATATTTGTCTTTCATTACCCACTAAATCACCCTTGTTATGAATGCATATGACATTATTATTCGCCAAGCTGAAATGAAAGATATGATCAAAGTTCAGCAGCTATACGTGGAAACGATCCAAAGTTCCTGTAAAAACGATTATTCGGAAGAGCAGATTGCTGCGTGGATATCTTCTGTGATCAATGAGGAGCGATGGAAGCAAGCCTTAAAAGAGGAGTTTTTTTTGGTGGCAGAATACGATGCAAAAATCGTTGGTTTTGGTGCATTGAAGGATGATAATTACATTGACTTTATGTATGTCCAGTATGACTACCAGCGGCTAGGCTTAGCAGAACGATTACTTAAAGCACTAGAAAATAAAGCCAAGGAAAATAAAGCAGGGCTTATTATCGCCGATGCCAGTAAAACAGCCATACCCTTTTTTGAGAAAATGGGTTTTAGCATGGTTCAGGAAAATATAAAAGTAGTCAATGGTTTGGAGCTCATTAATTACCGCGTGGAAAAAGCATTTTTGGAATAATCATCTCATCGCTCAAGACCTTTAGAAGTCCATGGAAGAAATAAGAAAACTCTTCGAAGCACAGGTCTCGCTGACCGATGGTGATTGGTCCCTCTTTTCACAAAAGTTAACTAAAAGGCAATTTCCAGCCAAAACCCACGTCATTTCGGCAGGTGTAAGAGAAGATTACCTTTCATTTATCCAAAAGGGCGTAGTGAGATATTATATCCCTGGGGAAGAAGAACTGACCTTTGGTTTTTCTTTTGCGGGGGAATTCATGAGTGCTTATGATGCTTTTTTGACACGGGCAAAGAGTGGATATACCATAGAGACACTGAGTGAAACCACCCTCTGGAGCATCAGTCATGCCGATTTGCAGGCAGTTTATCAGCTCTCAGATGTGGGAGAAAGAATAGGAAGACATGCTGCAGAAGGTCTATTCCTAAAGAAAGCCAAAAGGGAACTGGCCCTCCTGAAAGAATCCGCTGAAGAGCGATACCTTAATCTTTTTTCGGATCGCCCGGAGCTTATCCATAAAATACCACTGAAGTACATTGCCAGCTATATCGGCATTACTCCACAAGCCCTTAGCCGCATCCGCAGACGGATATCGTTGTGATCTCTATTCATTCACCGGTACCTTTTCTATCAGGTAATTGGTCAATAGTGTGTAAAGGTGGCGGCGTGTATTCATTCCTTCATAAATCCCATGCGAACGGTTCGGATATGCCATCATATCAAATTGCTTGTTATGCCGGATAAGTTCATTGACCAAGAGTTCCTGACTTTGGTAGTGAACATTGTCATCATTGGTGCCGTGGACCAAAAGCAGGTTTCCTTCCAGACCCTTGGCATGTGAAATCGGCGAGCCTTCGATAAAGTCTTCCACATTTTCCTGTGGAAGGCCCATATAGCGTTCCTGATAAATATTATCATAGATCAGCTGCAAGGAAACACCGGCCACTGCCATACCTGTTTGGTAAATATCCGGATACTTGAAAAGTAGGTTTTGGGTCATGGAGCCACCACCACTCCATCCCCAAACTGCCACACGGTCGGGATCCACAAAAGAAAATTTCCGGAAAACTTCTTTGGCTGCCAAAGCTTGATCTTGGGCATTTATCCGTCCTATCTTACGATAGATACTTTTGCGCCATTCACTACCCTTGAGGCAAGGCGTGCCACGATTGTCCATATCGATGATGATATAGCCTTTTTGTGCCAGCATGATGTTCCAGAGACCGATGAAGTTATCCGTGGCTACTGCTCCCCAAGGTTCTCCATAGACATGAAAAAGCACAGGATATTGATCTTCTGGATCAAAATCCACTGGCTTGATCATCCTTCCGTCGATCTTGACACCCTCCTCTGTAGTGACTTGGAAAAATTCCACCTTTGGAAGCGAAAGGTCATTCAACTGCTGTTTATAGCTATTATTATCCACCAATGAGCGGATCGTTTTATGATCTGGCAGGCTGACTAAAGTGTAGGTGGTAGGCGCTAGGGCCTCATCGTGCTGTTGGATGGCAAATTTGCCATTGGGAGCACAGTTGTAGATATTGATCCCTGTCTCCGTCTGGGGAGTGACCTGCTGCACTTTTCCCTTCATATTGGCCTGGTATAGATAGCGTTGCGCTGTGTTTGCAGGGGAAGCATGGAAATAGATGGCCTTATCCGTTACTCCGGCGATGGAGGCAACATCAAATTCGGTAGGCGTCAACAGCTTTTTTTCCCCAGTCGCGATATCCACCTTGTAGGCATGTCTCCAGCCATCATTTTCTGTCATGCGCAAAAAGGCCTTGTTATCATCCACAAGCTTCAGGTCATTTTCTTCCCAGCCTCCAGCCGAAACATCCGGATAGTAAATATCCACCCACGTATCCTCTGTTTCTATATAGAGCTGTTCCAGCTCTTCTGTGCCAAGGTCATATTTCCAGACTGTAAGTTTATTTTGGAGGCGATTCAATTGCTGGATAAGGAGCGTTTCTGCATCTACCCATTGCATGCCGGGAAGGTAATTTTGGTTAGCAGTGCCGGGAACAGGCACCCAGTGAATATTTTCTCCGTTTAGGTCAGCGATGCCTACTTTTACAGCAGAAGGATCCTGGCCTACTTTGGGATATTGGAGCGGAATGGGTTTCGAATAAATGGAATCGATATTGTCAATCATATAAAACGTTCCAACACCGGAAATGTCAAAATTCCAGAAGGCCAAATGCTGGCTGGAAGGACTCCAGCGAAAACCGTCCCTTGCTCCAAACTCCTCCTCGTATGCCCAGTCAAAGGTCCCATTGATAATGGACTCATTTTCGCGTTTGGTGAGCTGCCTGACCACTCCAGTGGCAATCTCCTCCACATATAAATTAAAATCCTGTACGTAGGCTACTTGCGACTGGTCGGCGGAGAATTTGGCAAACATCAGTGAAGAGGCAGGAAATGCGCTGCCCAGCTGGCTAAGCTCGCCTGTTCCCAGATCATATACCCAATAATCCCCTTTGGTATTGGCACGCCAAACGCGCGAGCTATTGGTGAATATCAGCAGCTTGGTCCTGTCGGGTGAAAAAGTGAAACGTTCGACCCCAATGGATGCTCCCTTCTCATTTGGTACCAGCTGGCTTCCTGTTACCAAAATGCTTTTTTTACCTGAAGAAGTTTGGTACTTCACGATTTGAGGCTTGCCGTCCTCCGTGTTTTCGACCACAGCATAGGCTTCTCCATTTTCTATCCACTGGTAAGCGGTCATGCCTTCTTGCCGAAATTCCCCAGCATATATCCTGTCTATGTCAAGTTGGGATTCTTGGGCGTAGCACAGGTGGCCAAGTAGGAAAATTGCACTACAATAGGCGATGTAGGTTAACTTCTTCATTACTGTATTTTACTTCATCATATAATAGAATGGCTTCAATTTCTTCGAAAAGAAATGAAGATCAACGCTAAAAATAAGCATTATCAGGTAATTCCCCCTTTGTTCTTGAATTTGGATTGCCATTGGTTAATAGCGTATTATAAATGGTCAATTTTGTGGCAATTTAGGCTTGAAATCTACCTTTTACTTGTTACTACCATTATATGTACCCAAAAAAACGTTGACACCTTTTGGCATGGGGTTTCCTGCGGCTCTTCTAAGCGTGGCGACCTGCCCACTGTGCCAAAGGGCATCCGCCAAAGGGCCATTGATCAATATCCAAAACGGGTAATCTCCACGGACGGTTATCGCCTTCAGCTCGTCATCGTCCATACTCAGTAATTGGTCATAGACCGTCTTCAGCAGGTATAAGCTTATTTCCCGTGCTTTCATAGGGCTGAGCCTTTCCTTTTTGGCATACGGTTTTTCCATGACCGAATTATGAATCACCATGCTCAAACCATAGATGTGGAGCATTGTTTCACCTATGGTTCTGGCATCTTCCGATGCGCGGAAATCCATGTTTTCATCTTCCAATCCCTGGGTGGCATAACGGTACCTGAAGCCCAGGCTTTCGACCATTCTGGCAGCGACAGTTGCCGAGGTCATTTCTTGCGGGTAAGTGCTGATATCTGCAAAAGGCAGGTCTCGTGATACTTGGGCACTGGCAAAATGCATATGGGAAAGAAATGCAAGTAGGCAACTGATGTAAACTGGTTTCATGGCTTATTTTGGTATGGTAAAAATTGATCAATATTTCATAATGGAAAAGAACGGTAATCTCTTATAAAAGTTAATCCAATGGCTTTTCCTTTTGCTCCTTGTAATTTTTCATTTGGTGGAGCAGATTTTTTTTGACACCATGCCATTCTTGGTTTATGATGGAAAATACTACTGTGTCCCGATAGGTCCCGTCTGCATTGAGGCGGTCGTTTCTTAAGATTCCGTCTTGCTTAGCGCCCAATCGGGCGATGGCATTTCTGGAAGCTTGATTGAACCAATCGGTTTTGAATTGGACACAGATACAGCCCATTTTTTCAAAAGCATGGCTAAGCATAAGCAATTTGCATTCTCTGTTGATACCTGTTCGTTGGGCGCTTTTGGCGTACCAGGTAAATCCAATTTCCAGCCTTTTGTGCTCTTTAGCGACATTACAGTACCTAGTGGAGCCTACGATCTTTCCAGTTAGGTTATCAATGATGACAAAAGGCTGACTGGCTTTGGCTGCTTTTTGCTGAAGGGCCTGGGCAATGTATTCGTCAATCGTCTCCGGTGAAGGCACTGAGGTATACCATAGTTCCCAGAGCTTGCCATCAGATGCTGCATCAATAAGTGCATCGCGGTGGGATTTCTCTAAGGGTACCAGCCTGGCGATTTCGCCTTTCAGCTCGATATTTTGTAGCCAGCTATTTTTCATGGTTCGTAGGATATAGGTGATTCTAAATGAATTATGATGGACAAGTATTTTGACTTTGCTTGTTAAATGCAGCGTAATTTGCCCACTATAATTCATCTAGAGCCGTAAAGATTTTGCCAGCACGAATTTAAAAAATTATCCATTTGATTCTCCGTTTAGTCGACAGTTTAGTTGCACGGGAATGGAACAGATTGTGATTTTCCTGTATAAATTGGTGGATTCGGAAATACCCGTCCCCCCAGCTGACCAAACATCCAAACAAATCGGTTCTATATGATTTACTATGGGTAAACTGAGCGCTAGCGGGCTATGGAGATCGAAGCATCGCGTGGACGGATGAATTTGGGTGCCCATGCTCCTGATGCAGTCGATAATGATATATGTTTTCCTTGCCCATGGTCAGTACCTACGGCACTGTTAGGATGCTGTATCCAATTTCTGTTACCAAGCTAATGCTCCTAACGGAGCATCCCTGCTTACACTTCTGCCGGCTAAAATAGTGAGAAGGGAGTCCTGGCCAATGCCACTAGGCATTTAAGCCTGAAAAAATAAGACAGAAAGGTTACTGGCCACCTTCCATTTTGATTGCCGGAATTTTCATAATGTTGCTATTTTCTGGGTTGACTTATTTGGATGATGTGAATAGGGTTGGTTTGAAGGTGATCATGGTCCAAGCCCAGTTTTGGATGTGGGTACGGTCTCCACCACGAATGGACTCCATGGTGTCTGTAGCGAACATCTGGGAATAGCCGATGTTCCAGGTGACAGCCTCGGCCAGTTTGATGCCATAAACAAGGTCAATTTCAGTTCCCATGGCCTTGGTAAGCTCTTCACCTGCCCCATCATATTGGGTGGAACCGGTAAAAAACTGGTGTAAGTGTCCCTGGAGGTTTCCTTTGCCGATTTTCCATTTGGTCTTTAGGTAGATGTCATTGACTCCTACTGCTCCATTGGCAGGGCCTACGAAGTAGTAATCCATAAAACCATTAAAGGCGTGGTTGGTGCCAAAATCAGGATTGAAGTTGGTGTTTTTCCCGTCTGTGAGATCACCATCACCAGAGATGTATTCTACACCGATAGTGAGCGGGGTTACTGCAGTAGGAATGGTGGCATTGACGCCGGCCAGGAAGGCACTGACATCATTGGTCCCTTGTTTGCCGGATTGGTAATAGAAGTCACCAGCCACGGCCACCTTGCCAATGTTTACATTTGGGATAAAACCAAAGGTTTGTTTATTGGAAACGGTACTATCTGCATTTTGATAGCCTGCATTGTGCACCAATAACGAAAATCCTCCCGCTTCATAATTCTTGTGAAACCAAGCATATTGCATGGTCTTGTAATTCCCTGATACACTATAAAAATTGGCCCCGTCACCTTGGAGAAAACCAGGCTCTGGCACATCATTATCTTGATTATAGGCCAAGCCAACGTGTAGCTGTATTCCTTTTGGCTCGCTATCATAGATGAACAAAAGTGCGTCGTGCCTTCTACCCTGCTGTGCCCACTCCAGGCCACCAAGGAAACGCTGGTTATCATAAGAGAGGATTTGGCGACCTACCTTTACAGAAAATTCAGGCTTGAAAAAGTATTGGCCCCAAGCTTCACTGAGGAAAGTATTGCCGGGTTCTTCCTTGAAGATTTGGGTGGTTTCGCCCCAAATGCGTACGTCCTGAAATGCCAACTTAAAAACAAAGTCGCTATTGGTGTAGTCCAAGTACAGCCTTGATCGTTGCTCTGTAAAGAACGCGGGATCCTTGCTATCGTCCGTGAGCGTTTTGAAGCCATTTCGAAATTCAGATCTGGGTCGTACCTCAGCAGATATGCGGATTTGGGCCATGGTTTGGGTCACCAATAAAGTACATAAAATGATGGTCAGGAGATAAATCTTTTTCATTGGGTTGTTTTATAGTGGTATGTTATAAATAAGTATTATTACGTATTTTATTACAAAAATAAGCCACGTATTACAGTGCTTCTATACATTAATACAGCATAGCGCTTCTTTTTTACATAGCACGTTGTTTCTATGGCATAAGAACTCTTTATTTCTTGTAAATGACCGTTTACAAGAAATATTGGTACAAGTGCAGTGATCTACTGTGTGTGTTTCCATACGCGTAACTGAATATACGTAAATATACGTATTTTATATTAAAAATGGTAATGAACTGCTTTTGAAACAATTTGCAGGTCGCCACACTTCTGCTCCGCGGCGTAGATAGGCTAATGCATATTTCGAGGTGAAAGAATCCGACTGGCCCTTGTGGGTTTCCGAAGCATAACATTTACTTTTGGGACATGATTGATTTTGATTTTGCACCAAAGAGCTACTTTGATGGAACAGGCCCTTCAGCACTGCTGGCAAAGCTTTCATATCCCGAAAGCCAATGGGGAGAGGAAATCAGCATTTATGCAGCACCGCTGGACGGAAAGATTTATTTTGAGGTGGTGGATTTCTATGGTAATGAGTTTGCCGTAAAGCCTGAAAGATCCAACCATCCCCTGAGCCTTCAGGAGTTTATCGTTCTAATAGAAACCTTAGAAGTAATGGATCAAGGTTCAAAAGGAGACATGAATATGACGCTTTCTGGTATTCCGGAAGCAAAAAGCAATGTATACCCCCAGTTGGAGTCATATTTCATGGAAAAACGTAAAAACTTCGGAATGCTCTGATCATCAGAAGTCCCAAATGGTTGAGGCGGTTCCATTTTGGACATGATTGGTCTGAAACCAGTACTCATACGTTTCAAATTCAATGCAATCCTGAAGTTCCATTCCCTGATAGGTCATTTGCTTGATGCTGGAGCCCGGCAAAAAACTTCTCAGGTCATTGGCTTGGTCGATGGTCAACTGCGAAAGTTGCACGATGCGCTTGTTATCGATCAGAATAGGTACAAGTTTTATCATAGTAATTGGATTTCTATCATTAAAGAAACTATATAAAATCAAATTATTGATTAACAACAGATTACATTACTGTTAATTTAGCCAACAACTTTTCCAAACCTTTGTTCTATGACCAACCTTATTCTTGTCATTCTTTGCCTGATCATAGGAATCCTGCTCCAACGCGTAAAGGAACTGCCAGACAATGCGCCAAAGTCCCTGAACACTTATTTGATTTATATTGTATTGCCAGCATTGGCATTGCTTCATATTCCCGAGACGGAACTTTCCATTGGATTGCTACTCCCTGTGCTGACAGCTTGGATAAGTTTTGGTCTATCGTGGATGATTTTTGGTACCGTCGGGAAGAAATTGGGCTGGAGCAAAACCACCACTGGCTGCCTCATCATCGTGCCCGGACTGGCCAATACATCATTTATCGGCTTTCCGATCATCGAAGCCCTTTATGGAGCTGAAGGACTAAAGATTGCCCTTTTGGTGGATCAGGCTGGCTCCTTTATCATTGTGAGCAGCATAGCGATTATCGTGGCATCGATCTATGGTGATGGTAAAAAGCGCAAGCGGGACATCACCAGAAAAATCCTGACCTTTCCACCTTTTTTGTTTTTCCTGATTGCTATTGCCATGAACCTTGGGCAGGTTAGCCTGACAGGCATTCCGCACGAGATATTGGCCGCATTTGCCTCCACCCTCACTCCCATCGCCCTGATTGCTGTGGGACTTCAGGTAAAGATCAATGCCCAGACGCTTTCCTCAAGAAATCTTTGGTATGGTTTGGGCTATAAACTGTTCTTTATACCGGTGCTGATTTTCTTGGTTTACCGGTGGATCTTCAGCCCAGAAGATATCCTGTATAAGGTCAGCGTCATGGAAACTGCCATGGCCCCCATGATTACCGGCTCGATCATCGCGATTAACCATGACCTTAATCCCAAGCTTGCCTCCTTGCTGGTGGGGATCGGAATCCCGCTTTCCTTTGTTACATTGATAGGCTGGTATTACCTGGTAGGATAGGAAATTCGAAGATCGAGCAGCAATCTTTCTATCATATTTTAACCTATACACCAATCAGCATACGTTACCTTTAATGCTTGCCAATGATAGTTTGGCAAAAACTTCGATTACTAAAATGTATCTTTATAACGCATTCCAAAGATTATTCCATCGATGATTGAAAAATGCGGGATTTTTTTAATTATTTTCATACGAACGTTGATTCACATTCAAAATTGTTCGTATCTTTGACGGGCAAATAGGGTTCCTTAACCAAATTTGCCATGAATCTAAACACCGATAAATTCCTCTTTGAAGCACTTACCTACGATGATGTGCTTCTGGTGCCGGGATACTCAGAAGTATTGCCGCGAGACACCAACACTTCCACTCAACTTACAAAGAAAATCCGGCTGAACATTCCTTTGGTTTCTGCAGCTATGGATACCGTCACCGAGGCCGAACTGGCAATTGCCATTGCGCTTGAAGGTGGATTG